>JAGQVN010000083.1 GCA_020437905.1 Flavobacteriales bacterium | reverse complement strand
CGTAGCCGTGTGAAACAGGTCCTCGTCATCCAGACCGCCTTCCTGGGCGATGCCGTGCTGGTGACGAGCATCCTGGAGAAGCTGCACGCTTTCTACCCTGATGCACACATCGACCTGGTCGTGCGTAAAGGGAATGAAGGCTTGTTCTACGAACATCCCTTCCTGCGCCGCGTGCATGTATGGGACAAGCGTCAGGGCAAGACCCGCGCCTTGTTTAAGCTGATCGGCGAACTGCGAAAGACCCGCTACGACCACATCATCAACGCGCAGCGCTTTTTCAGCACCGGGCTGATCACCACGCTGGCGCGGGGAAAAGAGAAAGTCGGCTATGACAAAAACCCGCTGAGTTTCCTGTTCACACGGCAGGTAAAGCACGTGATCGGTGACGGTCGCCACGAAGTGGACCGGCTCAATGCTCTTATCGAACACCTCACCGACGACAAGCGTCCTCTGCCCCGTCTGTACCCCAACGCCAAGGCCAGCTCGGAAGCTGATCATCTGATCGGCCCATTATCCGATCATCTGATCTGTATCGCTCCGGCATCGGTCTGGTACACCAAGCAATGGCCAGCGGAGAAATGGGTGGAACTGATCAAGGCCCTGCCCGCCAAAGCCATGATCGGACTGATCGGAGCTCCGGGTGATGTGCCGTTGTGCGAGCGCATCGTGCAAGAGGCCGGGCGCGGCGAGGTGCTGGCCGGGAAGCTTTCATTGCTCGGCACGGCAGCGCTCATGGCCCGGGCCACCATGAACTACGTGAACGACAGCGCCCCCCTGCACATCGCCAGCGCCATGCACGCACCGGTCACCGCCGTGTTCGGCAGCACCGTACCCGCCTTCGGGTTCGGGCCGCTGCGAGAGAACGGGCGCATCGTGGAGACCGCGGAGCAGCTGGACTGCCGGCCGTGCGGCCTGCACGGCTACAAGGCCTGTCCGAAAGGGCATTTCAAGTGTGCGTGGGGAGTTGAAGTGGATGCAGCCCTCGCCCACTAACTCGGAGACGGGCCTACTTTTGCCACCCGTCTGCCGTTCAGGATGCACAGCATTTTCTGATCATCTGATCGTCTGATCCCAATGTCCCGCACGACCAGTTACACGGTGGATCCCGCCCGCCTCGACGGCATGGTGCAGGAGCCCCTCTTCGCTGCCGTGGTGAACGAAGCGGCGCTCCAGGACATCGCCACCTTCGCCATCGGCGGCTATGTGCGTGACCGGCTGATCGGCCGCCCCTGCAAGGACATCGATTTCGTGGTCGAAGGCGACGGCATGGCCTTCGCGAAGGCCGTGGCCAGGCGGCTGAAGGCAGGTGAGGTCCATGTGTTCAAGAACTTCGGTACCGCCATGTTCATGCATGGTGATGTGCAGGTGGAGTTTGTCGGCGCGCGCAAGGAGAGCTATCGTCGTGACAGCCGCAAACCTGATGTGCAGCCCGGCACCATCCGCGACGACCAGGAACGCCGGGACTTCACGATCAATGCGCTGGCCGTATCCATGAACGCTGGCGGTCTGGGCGCGCTGGTGGATCCCTTCGGTGGTATCCTCGACCTGGACCGTCGGATCATCCGGACGCCGCTGGACCCGCACATCACGTTCAGCGACGATCCCTTGCGCATGATGCGCGCCATTCGCTTTACCACCCAGCTGGATCTGACCATCGACGAGGCTTGCCTGGCTTCCATCACGCGGAATGCGGAGCGTCTCGACATCATCAGTGCCGAACGGATCCATTCGGAACTCAACAAGATCATCCTGTCGCATAAGCCAAGCAAAGGCTTCGACCTGCTCCTGCGCACCGGCCTGCTCCATCGCTTCTTGCCGGAAATGGTCGAACTGCAAGGTGCTGAGGAGAAATTTGGCATCGGACACAAGGACAACTTCTACCACACCCTGCAGGTTTTGGACAACGTGGCCGAGAATAGCGACGACCTCTGGTTGCGTTGGGGGGCCGTGCTGCACGACATCGCCAAGCCGCGCACCAAGCGCTTCGACCCCAAGGCCGGTTGGACCTTTCACGGGCATGAGGACAAAGGCGCGCGCATGGTCCCGGGGATCTTCCGGAAGTTGAAGCTGCCCCTGGATGACAAGATGAAGAAGGTGAAGAAGCTCGTAGCCCTTCACCTGCGACCCATTGCGCTTACCAAGGACGAGGTCACGGACAGCGCGGTCCGCCGCTTATTGTTCGATGCCGGGGATGACATCGACGACCTGATGATCCTGTGCCGTGCGGACATCACCAGCAAGAACGAAAAGAAGAAGAAGCGCTACCTCGCCAACTACGACCTGGTGATCCGCAAACTGGCGGAGGTGGAGGAGAAGGACCGTGTGCGCAACTTCCAACCCCCGATCACCGGCGAGGATATCATGGCCGCGTTCGGGATCCCGCCCTGCAAGGCTATCGGGGACATCAAGACCGTGATCAAGGACGCCATCCTGGACGGCACTATCCCAAACGAACGCGAACAGGCGTGGGACCTGATGGTCAAGGAAGGTGAAAAGCTCGGGCTACAGCTCACGAAGCGACCGGATCGTTGATCACGGCAGCTGCTCCACCCGCACCGCCGTCGGCACCGACCCCCCAATGCTCTGCAACAAGCGGTCCCGGTCGTTGCCGACACCCGCATAGCGGACCAGGCCATCCAGTGTAACGTCCTCGTTCCAGTACCCGCTCACCACTGCGGTCGGGACAGCCCCTCCGATGCGCTGCAGGATAGCATCGCGATCGTTGTCGACACCTGCGTACTTCAGTTCTTCATCAAACCGGGCATTCCCGGCCCAGAGCAAGGCCTTTCCATCACGCAGGCGGCGCGCATCGGTTCCGAACACAGCGATCAGCGGGTCACTGAGGTCGATCACGATGGGGTCGTTGCTGAGGGTGAATGCCGTGCTCGTCATCACGCCCAAATGGTTCCTGTGGCGCACCGCCAGCCTGTAGTTGCCCGGATCGATCTCGAACCTGACCGGACCGCCCTCTGGAGAAACGACATCCCCATCCCGCTGTACCAGGCCGTTCGCCGTGGCCAGCACCTGCGTGCCCGTGGCGGCATCGCGCAGCTCCAGGAACACCCAATCCACCAAGGCATCGGGGCCGGTCACGGATAAGAGCCCCGGATCCAGGGTCTCACCAGCACCCGAGCCCACATGGACGAGACCGGCAGCGGTATTGGGTTCGCTCGTGGGCAACAGGCCCTGCATGCGGAGGTTGTCCGCCATCAGATCGGTCAATTCATCGTAGGGGCCGTCCAGCAACAGCTTGGGTTCCACCTGCACCGGGACCGTGGGACAATCCGTGAACTCGGATCCCGAAGTGATGCCCTGTCCAGCGACAAGCAGTGCCTCGAAGTCGGCACCAGCCTGGACATCGTCCTTCAGGAAGCGGTCCAGCCAGAGCAGGGTGTGCTGCTGCGCCAGGGCCTGCTGGGCGGGTCGACCCAGGCTTCCGGCACCACCGCAGGTGAATTCTCCGAAGCTGCAGTTGAAGTTGGAATTGGCGAAGTTGCAATGCCCGCCGCCGGTCAACTCCACATACGCCTTGCAGCCAGAGGGCACCGCGTTGTACATCGGCACCTGGTTGCTGGCCGGGGGCGTCACGCAATCCTCGCTTCCCGCGATCACCAGCACGGGTATGTTCACATTGCTCGCAGCCGCGATGGACGAGGGGTTGGTCTCGGCAGGCGCGTAGTTCACCACCGTGGTCACCAGCGGAGAACCTGCCGCCGCCAGCAAGGATGCCCCACCGCCCATGGAATGCCCCATGACCGCGGCAGGAAGTGACACATGCTCGAAGAACAGGGACCCCGGATCGTTCCCTTCGGCCTGCATGCCGCCGATGGCGAAGGCGAGGTCCAACCCAAAGTCACCATGACTGGGGGGAGGCAGCAGACCGGCCTCGGTGGTGGGAAGCACCATGATGTATCCTTCTGGCACATAGTCCTGCCACAGGTTCGCATAGGCCCCGACACCCATCGCGAACCCATGCCCGAAGGACAGCACCGGAAAGCTGCCGGTGGCCACATCCGCATTGGCACCGGCCGTCACCGCAGGATAGTACACCTCACAGGGGATCAGCCGCCCACCACGGGTCGCATCGATGAAGGTGATCGTGGTCGACCCGATCGGAAATTGAGCCACGGCATCGAGTGGCAGCAAAGAAACTGCGAATAGAAAGGAGCGCATGGTCTAAAGCTATTCAGAGAACAGCTCAGCGGTCAATATCGTTCCTTTCCCGTTCAACTACATTTGACGGACCCATGCGCATCTACAGGTTCCGCGTGCTGATCGATGACCCGAGCGAGGCCTTCCGGGACATCGAGATCGGTTCCGATCAGACCTTCCTTGAATTCCATCAAGCGATCAAGGAGGCCTTCGGTTTCAAGGGGGATGAAATGGCCTGTTTCTACGTGAGCGACGAGGAGTGGAGCAAAGGGCCGGAGGTACCCCTGGCTGACATGG
>JAGQVN010000082.1 GCA_020437905.1 Flavobacteriales bacterium | reverse complement strand
ATCCGCATTACCATGGCCGGCATGAAAGAGAGCCATCCCCACGACGTGTTCATTACGCGGGAGGCCCCGAACTACAGTCACCTGTGATCGATCAGGCGTCGATGGCCGGAGTGGCTTCCGCCGGTCCCTCGTCCTATTCCCCGCCGATCCATTCCACCACCAGCCGGTAGCCCAGGCTGAGGACCACGGCCCCCACGAACAGTCCGATCAGGCCCGAGAGGATCAGCCCGCCGATCGCCCCGAGGAACACCACCAGCATGGGAACGCGCGCACCGCGGCCCATCAGGATCGGCTTCAGCACGTTGTCCAACAGGCCCACCAGTGCCAGCCAGACCACCAGCAACGTGGCATGCACGGGCTCCATGCTGACGAATGCATACATGGCCACCGGCACGACGACCGGGAACATGCCCACCTGCACAACTGCAAGGATCAGGCAGATGAACCCCAGGATGCCCGCACCCGGGATCCCGGCAATGAACAACCCAATGGTGGCGGCACCGGCCTGCAACAACGCGACACCCAGGATGCCCACTGCGACGTTACGCATGGTCAGCGCCGTCATTTGCATCAGTTCGGGACCACGGTCGCCGGCCACCCGCTGGTAGGCCCCTGCAGCCATGCGCCCGGCGCTGGTGCTGCTGGAGAGCAGCAGACCGGCAACAAGAATGGCTGCCAGGAACTGCACCAGGGCCATACCCAGTCTTCCCAGCGTACCCAACAGCCAGCGCCCCGCGGCCGTAAGCTCGTCCTGATGAAGGAGCAGGACGTCCTCCAGGTTCGCGCTCGCCGCCGCCCAGGTATCAAAGACCCAGGCACCGACCAACGGCCATTCCGATATCTGTTCAGGTGGAGGAGGGATGACCAGCTTACCGTGCTCCATGAACGCACCCAGCGCCTCGATGCCATCCACGCTGCTGCTGGCGAAATAGTAGCCTGGTACCAATAGGACCAGGGAGCAGGTCAGGACCAACAGCAAGGCCGAAAGGCGTGATCGGCCTTTCAGCACGACCGATAGCTTTTCATGAGCAGGGAACAACGTAACAGCGATGATCACCCCCCAGATCATGGTGCTCAGAAAAGGTGCCAGGAGCAGTGCGCACCAGAACAGGAGACCGAGCAGGAGGCCCAGTCGGACCAAGGTGTCGATCAGCTGGCTGTTCCCCCAGGGGTCTGGGGCTTCCCGGTCCATGCGACCAAGATACCGCGGTGCTCTCTATACCTCAGCAGCAGGCGCAGATCTTGCCAGATAGCGTCTCCAGAGATAGGCTGCCTGCCCGGCGGCGATCGCGATGAGCAGGGTATCGAGCGGTAGCCGGAAACGGATCCGCGTAAAGAAAATGGCATGGAAGAAGGCGGAGCTCACATAAAGCACAAGGATGAACCATTCCAGTTGGCTTAAGGGGCGTGTGCGGAACTGGGCACAACGCCAGATCACCAGCAGGAGGATCACCGCATAGGGGATCAGCACCAACAGTTCCCGCGCAACGGAACGCTCGCTCGCCGTGGCGAGCTCATTGCGGTAATTGAAGAAGTTAACGACCTTTCTCACGTACAGGCCCAAGGCAGCCGTGGGGTCGCTCTTGATGTGGTCGATGGCGGCCTGCTTCAGAAAGGCATCCCGCTCCACCTCATCCATCCCTTCCGTCTGCTCCAGATATGTGCTCAGGTCCACGTTCACTCCGGAATTGGCCGTGGTGTTCGGCGAGTTCCCCAGTAACAGGTTGATGCCCGAATTGGTGGCCATGGGCACCACGCGGTCGAAGACCAGGGTGTTCCGGACGGTCCAACTCCCTACGATCAACGTACTGATGATCCCGATGATGAACGCGTTGCGCCATTGCCCACGCACCAGAGCGAGATAGGCCAGCGTAAGGGCCAGGGCGAACAAGAACGTAGAGACGGTCAGTATCAACAAGCCCATCAGGGTACCTGCAAGCACGGGCCGAATTTTGGCGATCCCATCAGGGCCAAGGGCAACGACGAGGAATGCCAGGAAAAGGGCGGTGGATACGGTCTGTGGGTAAAGCGTTCCTGCCGTGTAGAACAGGACCGGATAGCCCACCACTAAAACTGCGGCCATCGCTGTTCCTGGTTTGCGCAGCTCCTTGGGCAATAACTTCCCGAGCAGAAAAAGGCACCACGCCAATGCCAGAAAATTCAACGACCGCAGCGTCACCGGTCCGGCGCCAAGGGCCACGAACGGCGCCATGATGAAGGGGTAACCCGGCGGTCGGTACGCCGTGGAATGTTCGCCGTCCATGGAGAACAGGCCATTGGAGACCATGTTCTCCGCGATGGACAGGTATTCACCTTCATCCGGGTAGCGCAGCTCCGGCCCCAATATCATGCTGTACCCAAGGCCAGCGATCACGATACAGGCAGCCACCCAGCCGGCACTGCGATCCCCCCTCTCCAAGAACCGGTTCAATACGTTCTTCATCGTCTTAGCCAGCAGGAAAGCGAATGTATACGTGGTCCGCTCGGAAAAGGTCCGGCAGAAGCGTCGGCCCTTCGATCATTTTAACGGTCCCGATGCCCTTTTCCGCTGCATATGAAGGGTTACATTTGCCACCCCCTGCACCGTTCCGAAGTTCCTATTCCCCGGTGCGGTAACATGGAATAGAGCATAGCGCACATGAAGAAGTCGATCCTGTTCGTTGCTGCCTGCGTAGCCGTTCTTCCGATCCTTGCTCAGGAGGCGGCCACCGATCCCGTTTTGATGCATGTGGATGGAATTCCCGTGACGCGATCGGAATTCGAGGCTATTTACAAGAAGAACAACAAGGACGCGGCGGTCACCAAGGAAGCCTTGGACGAATACCTGGACCTGTTCATCAATTACAAGCTCAAGGTCCGGGAGGCCGAGAGCCTTGGCATGGACACCGTTTCCAAGTTCCAGAAGGAACTGGCCGGGTACCGGGACCAACTGGCGCGACCCTACCTCATCGACAAGGAACTGAACGAAGGGCTGATCCAGGAAGCCTATGACCGCTCCATGCAGGAGGTGAGGGCAAGCCACGTGCTGGTGCAACTGGCGGCAGATGCCGCACCAGCCGACACATTGGCCGCCTGGAAGCGCATCAAAGGTTTGCGGGACCGCTTGGTGTCCGGCGAGGATTTCGCCACCGTAGCCAGGAGCAAGGGCGGAAGCGACGACCCCAGCGCCCAGAAGAACGGTGGTGACCTCGGGTGGTTCAGTGCGCTGCAAATGGTCTATCCGTTCGAGAACGCGGCCTATCGTACCGAGGTCGGACAGATCAGTGATATCGTTCGCACCCGGTTCGGCTATCATGTGCTGAAGGTGTTCGACAAGCGTCCGGCACGCGGTCAAGTGCGCGTGGCCCACATCATGCTGCGCACTTTTTTTTTT
>JAGQVN010000081.1 GCA_020437905.1 Flavobacteriales bacterium | reverse complement strand
TACGGCGTTGTCACCATGTGTGTTGGAACAGGTCAGGGCGCTGCGTCGGTCTTTGAGTTGCTCAACTGATGAGAACGCTGGTGAATCCCGTCATCGCTTCGCAAAGCCTCGCGATCGCGGGACAGGCTGTGAACGGCGGGGCGATCGCGCTGGGGCATCCGCTGGGGTGTACGGGGACGAAGCTGAGCGTGCAGCTCTTCAAGGAGATGCGCCGCAGGAGGCAGAAGTACGGCGTGGTGACGATCCCGCTTGGGCGGGACATGTTGTGCGTGGGGACCGGGCAAGGGGCGGCGAGTGTGTTTGAGTTGTTGAATTAATCGTAGAATTCTGAGCCTATCGACATCTATTAGAGTCATGGTCACCGCTCGGTCGATGCTCATTGTTCTTGCCATCCTCGTCGCCCCTGGTTGCTTGGCGCAGGATGTTCTTGGCAAACTACAAGGTCGATGGGTAGCATGGGCGGATTCCACACGAACGATCTTGATCGCAGGATCTCAGTGGACGTTCTCAAGTACAGAAGGTGCAGAGACCTATGAAGTGCAGACCCGGGAATGGGTGGTTGACAAGGATGATGAACGACGCCAGGTCGTTCATGACGAAGCGATACTCACATCATCCAGAGACACGATGGTCATTCGGATCGATTGTGCCTGCGGAGACTCACTCTACATGTCGGATGGACCCTTTCCAAAGGGAGTTGTCTACCGTAGGATCAAGCTCAAGAAGCCCGTAAATCTCACACCAGCAGATCTTGAGAAGCTCCCTGTTATTGACAGTTCGGCGATCGTGAAGTTTGTTCCACTGACATACTTCCCCGCGGGGTCGAGTTATTCCGATTCTATCATCGTTTCAGGCATCATTCGCGAACAATCATCAGCCGGTTTCTACTGCGGCGTAGTCTGTCATTCTGGGACCGTTCGGGTCGAGGTCGACCGAGTGGAGCAGGGGAACTTCGAAGGATGGATGCTCCATGTGCTCATTCCCTGCTTCGTTCATCGCGATGAGGACATCGGCAGGCGGATCAATCTGACACTCACGCCGCTACCGGCGGATCGGGACATCGGGTGCTTCAAAGCCGTTTGGAACACGATTGACTCGCATGGTCTTCCATTC
This sequence comes from Flavobacteriales bacterium, assembly GCA_020437905.1. Classification (GTDB taxonomy): domain Bacteria; phylum Bacteroidota; class Bacteroidia; order Flavobacteriales_F; family PHOS-HE28; genus PHOS-HE28. Next base: position 2,256 of record JAGQVN010000081.1, on the reverse strand, counting down.
TATTACTGCGAAGCCGATCACATCGACCGCGAATGAATCCTATGCGCACCATCGTATGTTGTCCAAAGCGCGTTGACGAAGAAGCCGTCATCCGATGAGAACTCTGCTCGCGCTCCTTCTTTTTACACTGGCCCATGTCGCCATTGCGCAACAGCTCAACCCGAAGAGCTTCACCATGGTCAAGAAGAAGGGCGGGGTACCAACCCAGGTCTTCACAGCCATCGGCCTTGAGGATCTCAATGAGCTCGCGAACCCTGGCAAGCACTACACGAGAGGGTGCATCCGGAAGGACGGTGTACCGAACAAGCGATTGAATTGGGCAGCGCACAATGCCCAAGGCAGCTGGTGGCTAAGCGTCTCTTACGGTGGCCGTGCGAATTACACGGTGTTCTATCGAGTATCGCTGAAAGATGGATCCGGGACGAAAGAAGCGTTTAACGGCCGGACGCTCGGGGAGAACGGCACCTTCAACGAGGTCATAGAGCGGTGGAACGCTGGCACACTGGAGACATCCAGCGTCTTCTGAATGAGCAATGAACCCCGCGCCCCCCATCGAATGTCGTTGAAAGCGCGTTGATAGAAGCCGTCACCTGCCTCCGGCAAGCAAGCCCGCAGAGATCTTGACCGCCTTCACCCCAGTGGAAAGCTGCGCACCGGCTCGTAAACAGTCCCGGGCTGCAATGGCCGCTTGAGCAGCACCACCTCTCCCACCTGTTCCTCGCTTTGCAGTTCATGCGGCGCGAGCAGCTCCCAGGCCTTATCGGACTGCGCGGGCTTCAGTCCGGCTGCGATGGTGAGGTGCGGGTGGTCGGTCTCGCGGAGGGCTTCGCGTAGCGCGCGATCCTCCTTAAAGGCTGTAACGACGGGCGTACGTACGCTGGCGATGGCGTCCTTCTCCACCGGATCGATGTAGATGGTGCGTTTGTCGGGGAAGTGCGTGATGCCGTGGTAATGCAGGGTGAATGGCTGCAGGCCGGTGGTGCCCCGTGCGATGGCTTCGATGACGGCCGGTTCGTGCGCTTCTGGCAGATCGAGGAAGCAGAGGGTGATGTGCGGTGGAGTGTTCCGTCCGCTGAAGGAACCAATGGCGGGATGGAGCAAAGCACGCAGGCGCTGCACTTCAGCCGAAAGCGTGGGTGATGGAAGGATGGTGAGGAGGAAGCGGTGCAACATGGCTCTGACCCGGCCTTCCGAGGCCAAGGATAAGCGTGAATATCCGCAACGTATCCGTATCCGTGGTGCCGCGTGAGCGGGTGAAGCGGCAGCTCACGCAGCAACAAGGCCATTGCGGATGCTGCAGCGAGGAGGCGACGAGGGAGCCACCGCAGCGCAAGCAGCCGCTGGCCGTTGGTGCGGGACTACAGCGGAACACGCGACCCATGTGCTGGGCCGCGCGCAGCGAGGGGCACGCCCAAAAGGGATCAGATAATGAGAGGATCAAATGATCAGACAATGGCGAACCACAGCGGTTGGAAATTTGTTATGCATGCATAACTTTATCACGAACCAGACGTACAATCATGTCCAGAAGCATGCGATCATCCGATCGTCCGATCTTCTGATCATCTGATCGACCATGGCAACCGACACCAAGACGAAAGCCCTGCAAGGCGGCGAATTCCTGATCCGCGAAAGCGAGCCCAAGGACATCTTCATTCCCGAGGAGTTCAACGAGGAGCAGCAGATGATCGCGCAGACCTGCGTGGAGTTCCTGGAACAACATGTGTGGCCGAACGTGGAGCGTATCGATGCCATGGAAGAGGGACTGATGCCGAGCATTCTGGAGAAGGCCGGTGAGTTGGGTCTGCTCGGGATCACCGTGCCGGAGGACCTGGGCGGCTTCGGCAAGGACTTCGTGACAGGCATGCTCGCCACGGAGAAGACCGGTGCCGGCTACAGCTACAGCGTGGCCATGGCAGCCCACACCGGGATCGGCACCCTGCCCACCCTGTACTACGGCAATGAGCATCAGAAGAAGAAGTACGTGCCGAAACTCGCGAGCGGCGAATGGAAGGCCTGCTACTGCCTGACCGAACCCGGCAGCGGCAGCGATGCGAACAGCGGCAAGACGAAGGCGGTGCTCACGCCCGATGGCAAGCACTACGTGATCAACGGCCAGAAGATGTGGATCACCAACGGTGGCTTCGCCGATGTGTTCACGGTCTTCGCCAAGATCGATGACGACGAGAACCTCAGCGCTTTCATCGTGGAGAAGGACTTCGGCGGCATCACGTTGAATCCCGAGGAGAAGAAGAT
>JAGQVN010000080.1 GCA_020437905.1 Flavobacteriales bacterium | reverse complement strand
TCGTTCCGAGCCCCTCAGGTTCGTCAAAGGATCCTGTACGGCCAGAGCAATCCTTGGATCAGGCCGAGGTAATGCGGGATACGTTCCTCCAGGTCATAGCCTCCGGCCAGCGACTCCACCACCCAGCCACGCGAGATCAGGCTGATGCAGGAGACCAGGAACTCCTGTTGCACCAGCGTGAGCGGCACCAACTGACCAGCAGCGATCAAGCCGTGGAGGCAAGCACGGATGCCCGTCAAACGCCCTTCCTGGATGACCCGGTACTCGGCGCGTGTCTGTGGAAGAGCGGAAAGGACCCGGGCCATACTGAGCACAAGCCCTCGGTAAGCAATGTGGTTCCGCATGACCTGCTCGAAGCGGCCAAGCAGTTCATCGACCGACGTGACCGTGCCATCCAATTGCACACCATCGTTCAAGGCCCGTAACTCGAGACCCAGGGCCAGCACCAGGGAATCCTTGTCCGGGAAGTAGTAGGTCACATGCCCCGGGCGCATCTTCAAGGCCCGTGCGACCTCCCGGGTGCCTATCCGCTCCACCCCGTATCGGTTGAACAATTGAAGAGCCTTGCGCAGGATCTTCTCCCGCTTTGCCTCCCCCTTGACCGTGATCCCCGCTTTTGGCATATCTTTGACAATGTCCAAATATAGGAACATGAACTATGAACGTCCGCATGTGATCGAAAGTGGTGCGGGGGAACAGCTCACCTTCGTCCGAGTGGTGCAGGATCCCAAAGGGGACAAGCTGATCGTGGAGAACCTCGTCCAGCCCGGATCAGGTCCGCCCATGCACGTACATCACCGGCAGACCGAAAGCCTTACCGTGGTCAGTGGGAGGATCGGTGTACAGGTGCTGGGCCAGGAACCCATGGAGCATGGGCCAGGTGAGACGGTGGAGTTCGCCTCCGGGGTACCGCACAAGTTCTGGGCAGCTGGCTCCGAACCTCTGCGCTGTACCGGCTGGATCCAACCGGCCGACAATGTGGAGTACTTCCTGACCGAGATCTACCGGAGCACCCGTGAGAACGGCGGAAAACGGCCCGCTGACTTCGACGGCGCTTACCTCGGCATGCGCTATGCCAGTGAGTTCGACATCCTGGAGGTGCCCGGTTTTGTGAAAAAGGTGCTCTGGCCCGTCACCGTATTCTTCGGGAAGCTGGCCGGGAAGCACAAGCGCTACAGTGATGCACCGGAGCCGGTTCGGTGAAACAGCAAGGGCGCTTTAAGGGGCCGATTGAAGGTCGAATAAGTTAGGACCTCGCTTTCCTTGGACCTTGTGCCGAGTTGGTCCGTTCTGCGGAAAGGAAATATCGCTGTGGAAAGGTGTGCGGAGATGTTGGTCATACGCCATGGGGACCATTCATCGCCACGGCCTGTACTAAATGCTTGACCCGACGGCGTTGATGGTTCATTTCACGTATCCAATTGAGCTTCCGTGACCACCAGTACATTACCCTTGAAGGATCGGCGCTTGGCCTTAATGTCATCGACGTTGGGAAATGCGAACGAACGATCCGCAGATCTGCGGTCAACGGACGATAGCTCTGGCCGGTCCTTCTTCAACTTAGTGACCGGTCGTATTTTCGTGTTCCCTGTAGCCGACACTGGTGAAACAATACTTCGTTGTCCTTGCCGCAGTAGTTCATGCTGTGAGCTCACCGGGCCAACTCGTTCCTGTTTGGATCGGCCAGTCGAACATCGCCGGTGCCAATTTCGGAAGGTCGTTATCCCATGGGGGAGACGTGAACGGGGATGGTTTCGATGATATTCTGGTGGGTGCGCATTACGGCGAGAAGGTGGTTATCAATGAAGGCCTGGCTTATGTGTACCATGGTTCGGTGACCGGACCGGATACAACCTTGGACTGGATCCATGGTTCGGGCCAGTACGGTGCCGAGTTCGGTTGGGCTGTAGCAGGGAACGGTGATCTGAACGGTGATGGCTTCGACGACGTCGTGATCGGGGCGCCGTTCTATGATGCGGGTCAAACCGATGAAGGTGCCGTGTTCGTGTTCCTCGGTTCCCCTCTTGGCCTTGGCCAGGTACCTTCCATGCGCCTTGAGAAGCATCAAGCCAATGCGAGGTTCGGAAGCTCGGTCGCGATCCCCGGTGACGTGAACGGTGACGGTTTTGATGATGTCCTTGTTGGCGCGGCGTATTACGACGATGGCCAGGTAAATGAAGGTGCGGCGTTCCTCTACCATGGCAATTCGAACGGGCTTGATAGTGTGCCGAGCTGGACGTTCCAGTCCGACCAGGGCAATGCCTATGCATATGTTCATCGCATCGACGATGTGAATGCGGATGGCTTTGCCGATGTGATGATCACCTCGCCCTTGTACGATTCCGGGGAGGTGGATGAAGGGAAGGCGTTCTTGTTCCTGGGCTCAGCTTCAGGTCCAGCGCTCACTCCGCAATGGACCTTCGATCCCGATGACAACTACTCCTACTTGAACGCTGCAGCTTCAGTTGGAGATGTGAACGCCGATGGTTACACGGATGTCATTATCGGTGCTTGGGGTTTCGGACCAGGCATCGGAACATCTGTTGGTGATGGAGGCGTTTTTGTCTTTGCTGGTGGCCCTGCAGGACTCTCGTCATCGCCGACCTGGACCAAGCAAGAGAACGGATTTGGCGGGAGCGAATACGGGTTTGCTGCCGGACCTGCCGGTGATGTCAACGGCGATGGTTTCGCGGATGTGATCGTAGGGGCACACAAGTGGTGGAATGGACAGTACCAAGAGGGCAAGTGCTTCGTGTATCCTGGATCGGTCAACGGTGTTGGATCGGTGCCGCTTTGGGAGCAGGAGATGGACCAGAGCTACGCAAATTATGGCCGCGCTGCGACAGGCGATCTTGATACGAATGGGGATGGCATTCCCGAATGGCTGATCGGTGCTTATGGATACGAGAACGGTCATTCGAACGAGGGAGGTGCGTTCCTTTATGAGTATGCGTTGGAAACTGCCATCATTGATCCAGCGACATCACCGATGGAGAGGATAGGCCTTGACGTTATTATTGGTCCCAGAGGCGCGGAGCTGGTTGCAACAGGGCCTGAGCCCTTCCGTCTTGAGTTGATCGATATTCAAGGGCGTGTACTTCAGCTTCAGGACTTTGGGAGTGGCACGTCACGAATACACTGTGGGCCTGTGGCCACAGGCTGTTATGTGGTTCGAGTGAGCAACAGCTCAGGCACGTTGGTCGAACGGTTCCTGATAGAATAGAGTTTGGCTATCGCATTCTGAATTCTCGTGAATGCTTCCGTTTGATATTTGGGTATCATGTTCTGCTGGATCGGTGCGGCCTGCTCTATTGAGGCGTTCACTCAACGTTCGTCATGCTGAACAGCACTGCCGTTCCACCGCGTAGATCAGCAGGCCGTTGCCGTGGCTGTTGCGGTCGAAAATGGGTTTGCGCCTGGATGGTTCAGCGATACTGCTCTTGACAAGTGTAACGGATCGGCGAGCACAGCACCATGCACGAAGGGCGCCCAGCGGACGCCCCTCGCATGTGTCATCTCAGGATCGCCTACAACCTCCCCCTGTTCCGTCACCACGAGCGGAGCGAAGTGGATGCTCCCCTTTCGAACGCCTGGTACGCGTGCACATCGATGGTGCCGAAGAAGCTGCCCATTTCGGGCGCCTGACCGAGCACGCCCAGCGCCTCCATGAACGCAGGGCGGTCCTTCCAGCCGATCAGCACGGCGCGCACATCACTGTCCACCGCGAGCAGTTCCTGCTCGAACACGAAGCCGGTTTGCTGCCGAACCACCCCGAAGAAGCGCTCCCGTTCGCGAAGGAAGTGTTCTTCCTGCCCGACCTTCGGAGTGCGGATGGCCACTTCAAGAGCACCGGACCTGAGTACATGCTCTGCCAGTGCATCCGCGTCCGGTCCGTTCAACACTGTGGTGGCTAGGGCCTTCAGGGATACGCCGATAGGCAGCGCTTGGTCGAACGCGGCGAGCGCTGCCGGGGCTGTGCCGCTCCAACCGATGATGCTCACCACCACGCGCTGGGTGTCCGGTTCGGGCATGGTGAAGAACGAGGCGCCGTTCACCAGGAGCTTCACGCTATCGTGCGCCTCCAGTTCCGTGCGCAGCGCCTGCAGAGCCTCGTCAAGAAGCGCCTCGCTGCCCGCGGCAGCCGTGTGGATGCGGATGTCGATCGTCATCACTTACTTGATCGCGGTGGCGAATTGCGAAGCGACCACATCGAAGGTGGCGAAGTAGGCCTGGGTCTCAGGCAGCTGCATCAGCTCCCCCGCTATGGCGTTGAACGCCTCCTGGTCGCGATACACGGTCATGCCCACGCTCAGGCGCTCGGTATCCGGCCCACCCACCACGGCGAACTCGTAGCTCCCCAGCACACCGTCGCGTCCGTCCAGTAAGCCCACGAAGGCCTTGCGGGTGCGGTCGAATTCGGCTTGCTGACCGGTGTGCGTGCGACGGACCGCCACCTCCAACACCTGGCCTTCGCCACGCATCACCGTGCCGAGGTCGAAGGCATCACCCTCGGTCTGTTGCAGGAAGGCGTAGGCCTTCAGGTCCATGGTGGCCGCG
>JAGQVN010000079.1 GCA_020437905.1 Flavobacteriales bacterium | reverse complement strand
TCAGCGGTGAACCGTGTTCCGTCGGGTTGCGCCAAGGTCGTGCCGACCGTACCCTGAGCGAGCAGGGCCAACAGCGCAAACGTGATCCTATGTACCGGAAGCTGCTGCATCACGTCCGTTCGATCAATGCTTCGGTGATCTTCTGCAACAGCTCCGCTCTTCGGAAGGGCTTGGGTACAAAGCCATCCATGCCCGCTTCGATGCTGCGTTGCACCTCGCTCTCCAACACGTTCGCGGTCATGGCGAGGATCGGGGTACTTCCCTTGCTGCCGCCCAATGCGCGGATGGCCGCGGTTGCCTCGAAGCCGTTCATCTCAGGCATCTGGATGTCCATCAGGATGAGGTCATAGTCGGCATTTCGAACCCTTTCTACAGCCAGCTTTCCGTTGCCCACCACGTCGATGTGGACCCCGGGGATCATGCTCTCCAGTTCATCCCGGGCCACCATGACGTTGAATTCGTTGTCCTCCGCCAACAGGATCCGCAAACCTTCCAGGATGATCGGACCCGCCGTCGTCTTGGTTCTCGGGCCCATGGCGCTTTCCGAAGCCACGGGGTAGGGGATGTCCAGGATGAACGTGCTTCCCTGACCGCGTGCGCTTTCGAGGGACACCCTTCCGTTCTGCAATTCCACCAGGCGTTTGGTGATCGTGAGCCCGAGCCCGGTGCCGCCGTATTTGCGGGTGGTATCGCTGTACGCCTGGGTGAACTCCTCGAAGATCTCCTCCTGTCGTTCGGGTGCGATCCCGATCCCGGTATCACGAATGCGGTACTGCACATGGGCCACTCCGCTGTCCACGAGGTGCAGCGAGACACGTACGTCCACACCGCCCTTCTCCGTGAACTTGATCCCGTTCCCGATCAGGTTCAACAGCACCTGGTTGAGCCGGGCCGGGTCACCGATCAGTGCCGGAGGAACATCGTCGGCTACGTTCGAGGTGAGGGTGAGGCCCTTTTCCTCGGCCTTGAAGCGCAGGACCTCCAGCACGTCGTCGATCACCTTCCGGATAGAGAACGGAACGGCTTCCAGGGTGATGTCACCTTCCTCCAGGCGACCAAGGTCAAGGATGTCGTTGAGGATCACGAGCAGGTTGTCGGAGCTTTGGGAGATGGCGCCCAGGTAGCGCTCCTGTTCAGGAAGGTGCTCCATGCGCTGGAGCGTGGCGGTCATGCCCATGATCGCGTTCATGGGTGTCCGGATCTCATGGCTCATGTTCGCCAGGAACTGGTCCTTTACCCGTTCCGAACGTTCCGCCCGGACCTTGGCCTTGCGGATCGCAGCGTTCCCCCGGGCCAGTTCCAGACGCATGCGCCGCAGGCGACGGATCCGGTGCCAGAGGCCTCCAATGATGGCGAGGACGCCCACGCTCAGGATCAGCATCAGGTCCCGTTCGTCCTTGGCCCGGGCGACACTGGCTTCATGCAAGAGCCGCTCCTTCTCGACCAGTTCGGCACCGGCGATGCTATCCTGCTGTTCCTTCAACTCCACTTCCAACCGGGCCAGTTCCGTGGAGACCACGTCATTGCGCAGGCTGTCCTCGGCGTTGGCGAAGGCTTTGGAATACCTCAGTGCCTCGGACCAAAGACCAAGTGCTGCACACGCTTTCGGAAGGACGCTCAGGTTGTCCAGTTCCTCCTTTCGCAGCCCGTTCGACACCGCGATCGACAGCCCTTTCTGCCCGTATGCACGCGCCTGTCCATGGTCGCCGGTCAGGAAATGGATCTCCGCGATCCGTGCGCAGAGGTAGCTGGCCCAGGTGACGTTGTGGTGCTCTTCGAAATGCGCCAATGCCGCGACGAATTCCGGCAACGCGCTCGAGTAGTCCTTCTCCAGGACCTTCACGTTAGCGATCTCGGTGCGGATCACGGCTTCCATCCTCGGGATACCGGGCACGTAGGCCAGTGCAGCCCGGTACAATTCACCGGCTTCGACAATCCTTCCCAGCTCCATGAGGATGCCGGCCTTTCCGCGCATGGCGTCGATCTGCGTATAGAAGTCACCGATCGAATCACCCAGCAGGGCTGCACGTTCGTAGTAGTCCAGGGCCACGTCGAACTGCCGTTGGTACCGGAAGATGAAGGCAAGCCCCGTGTAGGCCGTGGCCAGGTCCAGAGCGGGGCCTAGCCGGTGCAGCACGGGCAGCGCCGCATAATATTTCCGTGTGGCCGTCGCCTGATCGCCGGTCACGCTCAGTAACGCTCCCTGATCAAGGAGCACGGTGGCGCGAATGCGTTCATCCTCCTCACCGGTCAGCCCTTGCTCTGCCTTGGATAGCGCTTCCAGGGCCAGGTCCATCCGGCCCTGGCTCCGCCACCTGGCAGCCGATAGGCACCAGGAGAGGGGCTGGTCCTGGCTGGTATCGGCCAGCATGCGTTGGAATGCTGTGTCCTCCAGGACCAGCTCGGATGCATGGACCCGGCCACCCAGCAGCTCACACCACAGGCGTACCCGTTCGATCGCATCGGTGCTGTCGGACCGGCTGCGTCGCAACAGTTCTTCGGCGGGTTGCGCATGCACCAGGAGCGTGCACCATACCAGCGCCAATGCTGGCAAGGCGGCACGGAAGGGTGCATGAACGGAACGGAGCATCAGCGTCGTGCCTAGCGGCTATCCACCACGGCGTTCAACTCGTTCATCACTTCCGCATGGATGCGCACGCATTCATCCAAGGCGGATGCGCTCGCTGTCAGATCGCCGGCACGCGCCACGTTCTCCAAGAGTTGCAGCCGATCGTTCAACAGGCTTGCTCCCATGAACTGCGCCTGTGGTTTCAGTCCATGCGCGGTGCGGGATAGCCCTTCCAGGTCCGCGGCGGCTTGCGCTGTACGCATCTGTTCGAACAACCCGGGTGTGCCTTGCAGGAACATTCGGATGTATCGCTGCATCCGGTTCTGATCCCCATTGCACAGCTTTGCCAGCTGTTCCATGTCGGTGTATGCGGCATTCATTCCCTAATGATAAGGGCTTTTGCCGTCCCGCACGATGGACGTTCGGTCCCGGGTCCCTGGAAGGCCCCTGACGAGCAGATCCGGTGGCTGTATCAGGTCACGTACGTGGGATCGCGAACGATCACTGCCATCCGCCACCCAGGGCCTGATACATGTTCACGCGAGCCATCAATTGTTGCAGGCGTGTCTCGACAAGTTCGAACCGCGATTCCAAGGCGTCACGCTGGGTGAGCAGGACCTCCATGTAGTCGGCGCGGGCACTGCGGAACAGGTTCGTGGAGATGGTGATCGAGCCTGAAAGCGCGTCCACCTGCTGTTCCCGCATGTTGTAGCTCTCCGCCAGATTATTGATGTTGGCCAGCTGGTTGGATACGTCCACGAACGCTTTGAGCAGGGTCCGTTCATATTCGAACAAGGCCTGCTGTTGCCTGGCATTGGCACTGGCATAAGCTGCCCTGATTGCATTCCGGTTCACCAGAGGTGCCATCAGGTCACCGGCCAGGCCATACGCCAACGAGGCAGGGCTTTCCAGCAGAAGGCTCGCATCGAAGGCATTGAAACCGGCCCCTGCCGTAAGACGAAGCGAGGGATAGAAGCTTGCCCGGGCCGAACGCACATCCAACTTGGACGCTTCCAGTTCAAGCTCTGCCTGCCGCACATCGGGCCGATAGGTAAGCAGTTGAACGGGGGTTCCAAAGGGGATGGGTTCGGTGGAGAGTTGCGCCAGGGCTTGTGGGTCGCGTAGTACCGGTTGCGGATATCGACCGACCAGGTAGTTGATGCGGTTTTCGGTCTCCACGATCCGTTGTTGGATGTCGTAGAGCATGCTTCTGTTCTTCAATACCTCTGCTTCGAAACGACGGACGGCCAGCTCAGTGACCTTGGCTGCCTGTTTTTGCAGTTTCACCACGTCCAGGGCATCCTGCTGGATGGCAATGTTGCTTCGCAGGATCTGCAGCTGGTTGTCCAGGGCGACCAATTCGTAGTACGAGCTGGCGATCTCGGCCACCAAACGGGTCACCATGAAGTTCCGACCTTCCACGGAGCCGAGATAGCGCAGTGTGGCCGCTTTCTTCGCGTTGCGCAACTTGCGCCAGATGTCGATCTCCCACGTGGCGGTGGCACCGATCATCAGGTTCGGCAATGGGTCAGGAAAGGCTTTTTCCTCACTGATCGGCAGGTTGTGCTCCACGGAGCCATTGCGGGTGTATTCACCCACTTTTTCCACCTCGGCGGCTGCTCCGATGTCCACGAAGGGCAGGTATTCGCCTTTCCGGGCACGCGCCTCGTTGCGCGCGATCTCGATCTCCTGAAGCATGATGTTCAACTCCTGGTTGTTGTCCAGGGCGGTGTCGATCAAGGCACGCAGGTACGGGTCTGCGAAGAACTGCGAACAGGGTACCGAAGCGCCATCCGTCGTGTCGGTACTTCCCGCATAAGTGGCAGGAAGGTCATTGCGTGGCTCCTGGACCTTCAAGGCAGGTACGCAGGACGAGAGCCCGAAGATGATCAGGCATCCGGTCGCGATCAGGTAGGTGGTCCTGATGTCCATCGTCACGGTCCTCATCGGTCGTTCTTTCTTTTAAGCAGTTCCCGCACGCGTGCGTTCAGCTTGGAGATGGTCTCCCGCGTGGCGCTTCCTTCCTCGCCCTTGCGGATGAATTCCTCGGAAACCGGTTCATCATGTTCATCACTGATGAGCGTTCGCCCTTTGATCAGGTTGGCGAACACGAAATAGAGACCGGGTATCACGAGTACACCGATCACCGTTCCGATGAGCATGCCACCCAATGCGGAAGACCCGATCGTTCGGTTGCCGATGGCCCCGGCACCGGTTGCCACCACCAGGGGAATGAGGCC
>JAGQVN010000078.1 GCA_020437905.1 Flavobacteriales bacterium | reverse complement strand
CCTCCTTCTGGCAACATGTTGGAAGCTTCTTGAACGCTTCCGGGTCACCAGGAACATCATCTGCGTTGTAGCCCAAGGCAGAGATGGCTTCGCGGATGCGGTCGGGGCCGGTCTTGCGCGGATCGTAATCCACATGCACCAACGAAGCTTGAAGATCGACGTCCACCGCTTTCACGCCCTTCTCATAGATCAGTTCGGTCTCGATGGTCTGCTCGCACATCCCACAAACAGTACTGGTCTTGACATCCACGGTAGTGGACTTCTTACTCTGTGCATGTGTGGCCACTGCGGTCATCAGAAGGCCTGTGGCCAAATAGTGCTTGAGTTTCATTCTTGCTCGGTCTTGGTTCGTTTCGTCAGTAGGAATCGAAGGCCCCCGTAGATCATGGCCCGGTTGGTCGGCCCCCAGATCAGTGAGGCATCAAAATACGGTCCAAAGGGATCCTCCGGAGCGATTATCTGTCGTTGTTGCAGGGTGCTCGTGAGGTTCTCTCCGCCCAGATACACCTCCCAAGCACCGAACACACGCGAGATCTGAGCGTGCAATGTGCAATACGCGGGTGAACGGCGGGGGAAGCGGAACTCCTCAGGATTCTGTGTGGTCCATGGGATCCGTGCGTCACCGAACAGGTTCAGTGAAACATCAAAACGCCAACGCTCATCGTTGGAGGTCCATGCCAGGTCAATGAGCCCACGGTGCCGGGGAGTAAAGGGCCGTTCGCGCAGGACCCCATCGTACGTGGATACGACGTCGTAGAAACGATAACTGAGCTTCAGGTCCAGGCTCCGAAGAAGGCCCACCTGCACATCGGCCAACACGCTGTTCGCGTAGCTCGGTCCATCCAGCATGTAAAAGACCAATGTGCGCGGCGAACGGTCCAGGTCGGCGATCACCTGCGCGGTGAACTGGGTGCGGAAGGCATCCGCACCGATGGCCCATTTTCGGTCAAGCCACTTGAACTTGTGAAGGAATCCCAGACCGAAGTTCCAGGCCCGCTCCATGCCCAGCTCCCCCTCCATGATGACTCGACGAGAGCTCGCCAACACACTTGCGTTCTCCACGAGCGGATTCGCAGTACGGAAACCATATCCGGCAGATGCGCGGAGATTGGTCAATGGTCCCAGATCGATCTTCAGGTGCGTCCGCGGGCTCACTGCCGTGCCGAACCAGGAATTGTGATCGCCGCGTAATCCTGCCACCCAGGTCACGGAACCGCGCTTCAAGGTGTATTCCGTGAAAAGGCCGGGCATCACCTCATTGCGCGCGAAACTACTATCGTTGAAAGCCTCGATGTAGTCGTCGTATTGGAAGCTGGCACCGGCCTTCAATTGATCGGTGCCAGTGCCGAGCAGCATTTGATAGATCGCACTGGCGTAGGCGCTTTGTTGGGTTCCGCAATAGTCCCGCTCCCCGAACGTGGAAGTGACCTCGTGGTGCTTCAACGCCATGGTGACACCGATGCTCTTGGTCGCGTCGTTCTTAAAGATGTATCCGTTCTTGGCGATCACATCAGCCATGCGATTGGTGATGTTCACGCGATACAGGTCATGGGCCTGACCGGCATGGGCATCGCCCAGGTGCTTGGCACTCTGTCCACCGTTCCGTTCATCCACGACGAACCGTACGCCCACCTGCGCCGCTCTGTCGCCCCTTTGATAGATCCATCGGTCCATCACATTGATGCGGCGCCCCATGGGCATGTCCATGAAGCCATCGCTGTTCTGGTCCATCTCATTCCCGAAATAGTTGCCATGCAGCAGCAGCAGATTGCTCCCGTTCTTTCCTGCCCGATGGGACACGTGCACGTTCGCTTCCGCTCGCCCCTGGCTATTGCCATAGAGGTTCACGAACAAGGGTTCCTCTGGTGTCGGCGACACGAGGCACAGATCGATCTGCCCGGTCATGGCGTTCGGTCCGTTCACCGCTGTGCCTACGCCCTTGCTCACGTTGATCGCGTTGATCCAAGTACCGGGTAACAGCGTCAAGCCATACACGGAACTGAGCCCGCGGATGAAGGGCAGATTCTCCACGCTCAGCTGCGCGTATTTTCCATCCAGGCCCAACATGCGTATCGCTTTCGTTCCGCTGATGGCATCACTGAAACTGATGTCGACGGTGGCGTTCGTCTCGAAACTTTCGCTCAGATCGCAACAGGCTGCGCGCTTCAGTTCCTTGACCCCCAATTGCTCGCTGCTCAACAGGCTTCGGCTGTCCATGCGGGTGCTCTCCTGCCGTTCCACGATCTCGATGGCGCGAAGTTCAACGGCCTGATCCAGCATCACTTCGATCGGGCGACCGGGATACCGATCCAGGCGCACCGTGTCCGTCGTGTAACCAACATACCGTACAACGAGCGAAGCTGGCCAGGAGACCGGGGCATCGATCGAGACCCGCCCATCGGTCCCGGATGTGGCACCGATCTCCGTACCGGACCAGAGCACATGCGCACCAGGCAAAGCCACCGATCGACCCGCTTCAGCACCGCGCACCATGCCTTCCACCCGCTGTGAGAACAGCGGTGCAGCCGACAGCATAGATGAGAGAAGAACAATGATCGATCGCATGGGATCCCTTTTCCAGTTCGACGAAACGGAACATCACGGTAGCGTGTACCGCAGAAAAGGGAACTACAGCAAGTAAGACTGCTCCCGAGCCAATCGGATCCTGCGAAGCAAAGGTGGTGCCCGATCGGGTAGGTAACGCAGGGAACAGCGGATCGGAACGCGTGGAGGGATGTTGACCTGCTGAGCGGGCGCTGAACCCTCCAGATGCCCATAAGCATCGGAAGGCACGTATACCGAGCACGGTGGGGCCAACTGCTCAGCCACACAGCATTGCTCATCCAGGCAGGCAGCCGGACCATGGCCACGGTCGGAGCAGCACGAAGCCGGCGTACCCCAATCGACGCTGGTCCTTCCACTCACCAGGCAGGTGGTCCGGGTAAGGACCGGTGCACTGGCCAGCACGACCATCAACCCAACGAACAAAGCAGGGAACACTCGGGACCAACGTACGTATCGGCCAGGCATCGCTTACAAAAATAGATCAAGGCGCAGCCTGGCGCTCGCCAGGAACGCAGCCCGGATCGGAAGGCCAAGGCCGAGGTCCTAATTTTGCAGCATGGCAACGGAGAGAACGATCCCGGTCAGCGTATACGCCGAAATGACCCCGAACCCGGCCACCATGCGCTTTGTCGCGAACCGTCCTTTGCTTCCGGATGGCGCCATGCTGGAGTTCAGGCAGGTGGAAGAGGCTGAAGGCGTATCGCCATTCGCCGAGAGGCTCTTCAATCTGCCCTTTGTGACGGCCGTATTCCTGACCGGCAATGCCGTTACCATAACCCGCAACGACAAAGTGACCTGGGACCTGGTGCAGCTCGAACTGCGCGAACACATCCAGGAACTGCTGAACGAGGACCCCCGGGTTCTCTATGGGGAAGCTCCGGCCGTGGCGCTGGCCGAAGCGAACCAACGCGCCATGTCGCACGCGGATCCGACCAATGCGGAGGATGCACAGATCGTGTCACTGCTGGATGAGTATGTCCGACCGGCTGTGGAAGCCGATGGTGGGCACATCGCTTTCCGCCACTTCAAGGAAGGCGTTGTCACCGTGGCATTGCAGGGTTCATGCAGCGGCTGTCCGAGCAGCATGGTCACGCTGAAGGGTGGCATCGAGAACCTGCTGAAACAGATGATGCCCGGCGTGAAGGAGGTGGTCGCCGAGGAACTGTGACCCGGCTCCCGGGAGCGTGCACAAGGCCCGTGGATGCTGGGCTTTGAGGTGCCTGTCAACAGGCCTTGTCAACATCCTCCCATCCCAATACCCCGATCATGGTATTGCAGCGGCATGCCAGGCTGAGGTGCTTTGCAGCCGACAGAACGACCATGGAACAAACCCTGACAAGTCCCTCCGGATTGGCCGAACGCTGGGCCGAGTTGCAACGCGAACAACCGGGCATCCGAATCCGCCATGGAGCCAGGGAACTGGGTGTGAGCGAAATGCAACTGCTGCTCCTGAACGAGAGCACCATCCGCCTCGAACCGGAGTTCCAGGCCATCCTCAAGAGCCTGGAAGGTCTTGGAAAAGTGATGGCTCTGACCCGTAACGAACATGCCGTCCACGAGCGCAAGGGGGTCTATCGCAACGCTTCCTTCGCCCAGGGACCGGTGTGGTTGTTCGTCGGGGAGGATATCGATCTGCGCATCTTTCCGGGCCCGTGGTACCAGGCCTTTGCGGTGCGTGAGGAGAGCCCCCGAGGTACGCGGCACAGCCTTCAGTTCTTCGGTCAGGATGGAGCGGCCATTCACAAGGTGTACATGACGGAGGATAGTGATCAGGAGGCCTACCTCGCCTTGGTAAAGCGCTTTCGGGCCGAGGCTCAACGTCCCGAGTTGACCTTGGTCCCGGGTCGCCCGGCCATGCCATCGATCCCCGATGACCAGGTGGATGTGGGAGCATTCCAAGCAGAATGGCTTGCGCTGCAGGACACGCACGACTTTCACATGCTGCTCCACAAGCACCACGTGCAACGCACGCAGGCACTACGGCTGGCACCCGCAGGATATGCGACACGTGTGGCTCCTTTTGCTGTGCGCATGCTCCTGGAACAGGCTGCAGCGCGGCAGGTCCCGATCATGGTCTTCGTAGGTAACCCCGGCATGCTGCAGATCCATACCGGACCTGTTCAGCATGTGGTTGAAGCACGTGGCTGGTTCAACGTCTTGGACCCCGATTTCAACCTGCACCTAAAGGACAAGGCCATCGCCGAAGCCTGGGTCGTACGCAAGCCTACCCGCGATGGGATGGTCACTGCGCTGGAGTGCTACGATGCGGAGGGTATGCAGATCGTGCAGTTCTTCGGGAAGCGCAAGCCGGGTATCCCTGAACTGGACACATGGCGCGCATTGGTCGTGGATCTGGAACAGGAACATGGCCTATGAGCAGCCATGGTGTCGCATCCCCGGAAGCCAAGGGAAAGGTGAGGTGGTTGAAGCGCCTGGGATGGGCCGGGTTCCTCTTCTTCTTTGTGAAGGGCTTGGTCTGGCTCGCGATCTTCCTGGGCGTGGGGAAGCTGTTCAGCTGAGAAAAAGCGGAAAGGACCGGGAGGAAGGGCGTTGGTCCATAACCAGCCGTGGGCCTTTTCAATACCGCACGAATCGGACCCTGCCTCCCGTTCCCGCATCCAGGATATAGAGGTTCGGCGCCAGATCGCTGACGTCCATCGGCGGTGGTCCGTTCCAGCTCCGGAGCAAGCGACCGTTGATATCCATGATCCGGACCTCATGCACATTCTCGTTCCAGAACAGCAGGTCACCTTGGCGATCGGTCCAGGTCCGCAAGCCCTCCTTGGATGCGCTGGATGGATCGAACAACGAGGTGCTCGTTCCCACGGCGACCTGCTGTTCCGGAACGAAGCACAGGCTATCCGGGGTGAACTGGACCAGGTAGTCGCCCGGGGCAAGGCCGGTCCAAACTGCGCTGCTTCCCTGCATGCTGCCGATCAGGTCATAGTTGGGCAACGAGTGCAGTGAGAACGTGCCCGTAAATGGCGGCGGTAAAGCCAGCGGTAGGACCGTGTCCGACATCATCTCCAGCACGGCAACACTACCATCTGCCTGGCCACTGGTGGCGTTGGTGATCTCCAGAACGAAGCTCATCCCATTGCACGCATATGCCGTCACTAGAGGGGTCTGACCCGTGCTTCCACATTGGGAACGGTCCTCCACGATGCATTGATAGATGTGCCCGTAGGGCAGCCCCATCCATACCTCCAGATTGAACATGCAATCCAACGGTGTGATACTGTCGATCGGAATGCCATCCTGCATCAGGAAGAGCACGACCGAGTCCGCTGGGGGTGTGCATGTCGGATAATTGAATATGGACGTGCCACAGTAGGGTATTGAAGCATAATGGTCCAATTCGAGCCCACTGAAGATCGCGAAGGTCAATTGCTCCAGGTTCCAATGGAGCTGCTCGAGCTCGAAGAAGGTGGTATCGAGCAAAGTCCCTCCGTCATATTGGATCACATAGTGTGAACCTGGCTCAAGGTCAAATGCGCCGTACCCAATGCTCCCATTGTCCCAGACGGCACTGTCGCTATCACAGTCCGTCGAAAGAAGATATGCCCATCCCAAGGTATCAGGCCATAGAGGATGGAATTTGTACGGTCCGCATTGCGCCAAGGAGATGCGGATCACGGAGGACAGCAGCACAAGCAAGAGCATATACCTCATGGTGGTCCTTTGTACCGAGAATAAGACGGCTCACGAACCGGCGGTTGCCTGGATCAGGCCTTCATGGTCCTAAGAGTCGCCATAAAAAAAGGCGGACCGAAGCCCGCCTTTTTCTCCCCACCCATCTCCATCACTTCTCCAGCACCTCGAATTCGGTCCTCCGGTTCTTCTGGTGTTCGTCGTCGCTGCACTTGGTGCATTCGCAGGCCTCGCTGGGTTTGCTTTCGCCGTATCCCTTGAACTTCAGGCGGTCCTTCGCAATGCCGCCCTTGATCAGGTAGTCCACCGCGCTCTTGGCCCGCTTCTCAGAAAGGCTCTGGTTGTAACTCTCACTGCCTCGGCAATCCGTGTGTGAGCTCAGCTCGATCTTCACCGTCGGGTTATCGTTCAGCGTCTGCACCAGCTTGTCCAGTTCAAGCCCAGCGTCCGGACGGATGTTCCACTTGTTGTAGTCGTAGTAGATGTTCTCCAAGCGCACGATCTGCCCGACTTCGAGCGGGAACAGGCGGAAGTCCGTGTGGATCACCGCACTGGGCTTGCCCTTGGTGCTGATGCGCGCGCTCTGCTTGAAGAAGCCTTCACGCTCCACGCGGATCCGATAGTCGCTCTCAGGCTTCAATGCGAACTCGTAACGGCCGGTTGCGTTGGTCACGCGTTCCTCCAACAACTGGTCCTGACCATCGTACAGTCGGACGGTCGCATTGTCCAATGGTTCCTCGGTCTCGCCGTGCATCACGACCCCTTCCGCGGCATAGTCGTACTTCACCAGCTCGATCACGATGTCCTCCAACGGGTCCACGTCGGTCTCCACGATGGTCTCCTTCTGGAAGTAGCCGTTCTTGGTGGTCACGATCACATACTTCTGGCGGTATTCCGCATCGATCTTGAACTTGCCTCCGGGCTCGGTCTCCAGCTGGAAGCGCTTTACGTGCTTGTTGTCCTGGTCCTTCAACAGGATCGTAGCCCCTTCGATCGGTTCGCGGGTCATGCGGTCGATGACGATGCCGCTGAGGTACATCATGGGCGGCCGGATCGTGCAGCCATAGATGTCGTCGCTGCCCGATCCTCCGGGACGGTCGCTCACAAAAAACCCGGTGGTGTCATCAGCCATGAGAATGAGCCCATGGTCATTGTACTTCGTGTTCATGGGGTAGGCCAGATTGAACACGTTTCCGGGACCTTTCGGCGTAAGTCGGGAATAGAAGATGTCCATGCCGCCAAGGCCCGGGTGCCCGGTGCTGGTGAAATACAGGACACTGTCCGTGTTGAGAAAGGGGTACATTTCGTTACCGGGCGTATTCACCTTGTCCCCCATGTTCTGCGGCACTCCCCAATTGTTACCCAGGTTCTCGCAGAACCAGATGTCGGTCCCACCCTGACCGCCCGGCATGTCGCTTACGAAGAAGAGTTTTCGTCCATCGGCAGATACGCACGGATGGCCCAGATTGTATTCGGGGTCGTTATGGTCGAAAGGAATAAGGTTGCCCCATTCCTTGTTCCCGAACTCCCCTTCCTGAATGTCGCTGAAGAAGATGCCCAGCTTCAATTCTCCATCCTCGCTCAGGCTTTTGGTGCCATAGTGGAAGTTGTTCCGGGTGAAGTACATACGCTGTGCCAGTGAATCGAAGCTGACGGTACCGTCATGGAAACGGCTGTTCACGTCCTTGCGCATCACCATGGGTTCTTCCACGGTCTCGCCTTTCAGAAGAGCGGTGTGCAGGTTGAGGAAGGGCTGGTCATCCCAAGTATAGGACACGTTCTTTCCGACCCCCTCGCCTCGTGCACTGCTGAAGATCAGCAGGTCCTCGAACAGGGTCATGCCCAGGTCAGCTTGCGGCGAGTTGATCGGCACTTTTCGAATGGTGGCGCTTGTGCTGTCGCGCATCAACCGTTCGAAGAAGTTCGGCGAAGCGAGATAGCGCCTGGCACGGAGATCGTCCGGGTTCTGCTCGGCGTAGTTCTGGTACCAGGTCATCGCGTCGGCATACTTGCCATTGGCGCGCAAAACCTCGGCATAGTCCCACATGTCCTGTGGGCTTTGGCTGCCCGTGGCCATGATGCGCGTGTAGGTGCCCTCAGCCTTGGGCATATCACCCATGCGCTTGTACGCCATCGCAAGGCGCCTCAGATCACCGACATCCGCTTTGCCCTTTTCGGCCATATCCTCGTAGATACGGGCCATCGCCGGGTAATCGAACACTTCGGCATAGCGGTCGGCCACGCGTTCCTTCAACTTTTGCGCTTCGACCTGCAACGGCAGGACCAGCACGGAGACCAGAACGGCCAGAGCGGAGGTGCGCATCATGTTCTTGCTTGTATCCATCATGGCTCAGAAGTAGCGTGGTGAGCGAATACCCTTCATGCGTTTGCCGAAGTCGATCCCCACCATGATCTCATGCGATCCCCCACTGAAATTCCGGAGGGTCGACAGCGGATAATCGTAACTGTAGCCGGCGTAGATGCCGTCAGTGAAGTAGTACTGCGCCAGCGCCCCAATGGCATCCTCATGGCGATACATGGCACCCAGCCAGAATTTCTCGAAGAAGAAGAAGTTGGCGCTGATATCGAAGCTCAGCGGCGCGCCGTCCACAGCCTTGATCAGGGCCGTCGGTTTGAACTTGTGGTACAGGCCCAGGTCGAAGACATATCCACCGCTCAGGAAGAGGTGGCTGCGTTGGGTATTGTCCGACACGAATTGGAGGGAATCGGTCTCCCAAAAGCGGGTCCCCACGATCTTGGGTGAGGAAGCACCGATGTAGAACCGCTCGCCATAGTACATGACCCCGAAGCCGAATTGCGGGTCCAACTTGGAGTTCACGTTCTGTTGGAACACCTGGTCGCCACTTTGCAGCGGATTCAGTTCTCCGAACCGTCCCTGCAACAGATTGAGACCGCCTTTCAAGCCGAACGCGAGCTTCTTCTCCCCGGCAAAGTGGATCCGGTAGGCCACGTCCAGCATGAAACCGTATTGCGTGACAGGTCCATGCTCATCGCGCATGATCGTGCCGCCCAATCCCACGGTCTCCCGGGCCAGAGGCGAATGGATCGTCAAGGTCTGTGTGGTTGGAGCTCCTTCGAAGCCAACCCATTGATGCCGGGTCAGGGCTTTGATGCTGACACGCTCTGCACTTCCCGCATAGGCCGGGTTCAAGGCCAGCAGGTTGAACATGTACTGCGTGAACTGCGGATCTTGTTGGGCGACCGATACCAGGCCCAAGAAACCTGCGAACAGGGCCCCGCTCCATCGTCTGATCGTCTGTTTCATGCGTTCTGCGTGTATTGCGCGTCTTGGCTTCTGCACGATCATCGGCGTAGGTATATGAACCCGGTGTAGGCATCCGTGCCGTTCCCCAGGTCAAGGACATAGTAGTAGGTGCTCTCGGGAAGCTGCTCGCCCCAGTTCAGGCTGTTCTCGCTCTTCCCGTCCCAATCATTATTGTACGGTGAACGATCCAGCACTTTGGAACCCCAGCGATTAAAGACCTGAATGCTGTTGTTCGGGTAGTACTCCAGGTTATCGATCACATAGGTATCGTTCACACCATCTCCGTTCGGGGAAAAGGCATCCGGGATGGTAAGCGTCAGGCAGTCATCCAGGACGATCAGCATGGTATCGGTCGTCGTGCCACAGGGTCCGTTCGAGACGGTCCAGGCGAAAACATTGTTCCCAAGCCCAAGACCGCTCACCTCGCTTCCCGATGCGTTCGGATCGGCGATCGCTCCTGTTCCGCTGAGCTGGAAGATCGTAAGAGTGTCGTGACGGGC
>JAGQVN010000077.1 GCA_020437905.1 Flavobacteriales bacterium | reverse complement strand
GCCCTGCTGCAACGAGCGTTATCCATGGGACGAGCGAGGCGTTCTCCACCGGGTCCCAGGCCCAGAAACCGCCGAAACTGAGCGCCTCGTACGCCCAGGCTCCACCCATGAGGATACCGGTACCCAGCACCATGATCCCGAAGTAGGTCCAAGGCAGCGCCCGCTCGATCCATTGGGTGTGTTGGCGTTTCCAGAGGCCGGCAATGGCATAGGAAAAGGGGACCAGGGTGGAAGCAAAGCCCAGGAACAGCGTGGGCGGATGGATGGTCATCCAGTAGTTCTGCAACAAGGGGTTCAATCCGCGCCCATCCGCGAACTGCGGCACCCGCGTCAGGTAGTCTGACAACTGGGTCCACGGAAGCCCCAGGTTCTCCGGCAGTTCACGGACCAACAGGAAGGGGCTGCTGCCCAATCGGAAACCGAATACATAAACCCCCAGGAGCATGGAGGCCAGGAATACCTGCACCAAAGAGAATACGGTCAGCACAGGTGCTTCCCATTCCTTGCTTCGTACGATCAACATGTTCCCCAATACCACATGCCAGAAGGTCCATAGCAGGAAGGACCCCTCCTGACCCTCCCAGAAACAGGAGAGGATGTAGCGCAGAGGCATCGAGCGATTGCTGTGCTTCCAGACATAGTCGAACTCGAACCAATGCCGGAAGAGCATGATAAAAAGGAGACCGATGATGCCCAGCACGGCCAGGGAATGGGTGCGGAACCCCAGACGGCCCAATGCGGTCCACCCGGCATCGCTCCTGCGCGTACCCAGGAGAAAACCTGCGGTGGAAAGAAGCGTTGCCGAGAAGGAAAGGACGGCCAGGAAGTGCCCGAGGATGCCTGCCCACGTATGCTCGCCTGCGTAGTCCATCCCTTCTGTTCCTAGTTCGTGCCGGTGGATGGTTCGCCTGGGTCCAAGAGCTGCTCTATAAGCGCGTCCTCAACAAGCAACGCTCAACCTTCGATGGAGTTCCCTTCGTTGTACTTGCTGGGGCACTTCATCAGCATGTCACGGGCATGGAACTCCCCGGCATCCGTGGTCTCACCGATCAACACCAATCGCTCCGAGCGCTCGAAGTCTTGTGGCTTTGCTTTGGCAAGCTTCACCCTGCACCTGGTGCCGTTCAGGTCCAACATGGTGAACTCCGTCAGGCTGGCGTTCACGCTGGGCTCGTATATGATCGGCTCGGAGCGGTCCAACGTGCCCACCACGTGGAACTCCTTTCCGGGTTCGGAAAGCGCTCGTTGGAGATCGGCGTAGGTGCTGCTGTCGTACAACGAGCCGATCAGGGCTGCGATGGCAACGGCGATCAGTGCAATGGCGATGATATGCGAACGCTTCATCCTTCGTTCTCGTTCCTTCGTTCCAATCGGGTCAAGCGTCGATCCTGTGAAAAAAGCCAGATGAACAAGCCTGCCAGGATGATGCCCACCACTCCGGCGACCGTGTTCGCCTTCCCTGCCCCGTGCAATGCCCGATCCACCGGGTCCACGTGCTCTTGTGCAAAAGTATGGGCCGCGGCCAGCATTGCGACGAGTAGCATCAGGGACCTGGTCGATCGGTTTCTCATGGTATCAGCGGAATGCTCTTGACATGCGCACCCTTAGGTTGAACAACCAGAGGCCGGTCATGATCCAACCCAGCACGGCAGGATAGAAAACGCGGCGTAGGTCATCATCCAGATCGTACTGGCTGAAAGCAGGGTTGCCGCCATTCCCAGGATGGAGGCTGTCGGTAAGCCGCGGAAGCACCATGATGAACACCAGCATCAGGACGAAGGCGAAGATGTTGTACACCGCCGCCAGGTCCGCGCGTTTCTTGGCATCGGCGACAGAACCACGAAGCACCAGGTAGGCCAGGTAGATCAGCGTGGTCACCGCTGCTCCGTTCAGCTTGGTATCGTTGGTCCACCAGGCACCCCACGTGGCGCGCGCCCATAGGGACCCGGTCAGCAATCCCAAGGCTGCGAAGAACAGGCTTACCTGTACCGCCTTCTCGGCCTGAAGGTCCGTGCGCAACTCACCCGACCTCAGGTAGGCCACGCTGTATCCGACCGATAAGGCTTGAAGTACCATCATCGTGAACCACATGGGTACATGGAACATCAGGTTGCGGATCGTCTCGTATAAAATGGCCCGGTTCGGGAACTCCCAACCGTGAGCGGCGGCCTGTTCCGGGAATTTCCAACGGTCGGGCAGGGAACCTTCCCCGGAGCCGGTCCAAACCGCATCGAACAGCACCAAGCGCTCCCCGGAGCTGGGAAGGACCACGACGTGCGCAGAACGGCCTCCTACATCTGCCGGAATGGTGAAGATGGCTTTCACGGAGGTGGGGCCCAGGACGGTCACTTGGTCCGCCTGGATGCCGCCATGGCCATCGGTCAGTCCGACCGCAGGCGGTCCATTCCGATCGAACCGCGTATTGTAACCGGATATGGACAAGGTGACCGTGCCCGGGGACAGGCTGGATGGAACGCATTCGGTCAATCCGGGGGCCAGCGGAACGAGCAGCGCCGCGAGTGAGGCACCTATGACCAACAGGGCCGCGAGCAGCTTCCACCACCAATGCTTCATCAGTCTCGCCAAAGGTACGGGAACAGCAGGTAGCTAAGCGTTACGGTCAATACGTCCACGGCGAACACCCAAAGGAGATAGGTGCTGTTCGAGGACCACGAGAGCCCATCCAGCGCTCCCTTGCTCGCACGCATGATCGATAGGAGCATGGGAAGGACCACGGGAAAGCCAAGCACGGCCATCAGACCGATCCCGTTGCCGGCGCGGGCTGAAATGGCCGAGATCAGCGTCAGCACGGCTGCAAGACCCGCACCTCCCACCATGACCACGACAATGAATTGGACCAGATCGGCACCAGCGATGACCGGACCACCCAGGAGCAGGATGTAGCAGAGCAGGCTCAGCAGGCTCAAGACCATCATGGTCATTGCAGCATAAGCGCCACGCGCCAGGATCACCGCCTGGGGTGAGGCGAGCGAATGCAGGTAATGCTGTCGGTCGGCATCCTCACGCTGGAACGAACGAGCCAGGGCATTGAACGCGGCGAACAGCAGGATGATCCAGAACAGGGCGTTCCAAACAGGAAGGGAAAGACCGCCCCGGACCCCCAGATAGCAGACATAGATGGCGGAGATGACATACAGCAACATGCCACCCCAGACCGCCCGACGACGCACGTCGAGAAGGTATTCGAGGCGGATCAATTGTAGTATGGACCCCCGACCGAACAAGCGGCACGAAAGTACAGCGCGACAGACCGTAGATCTTGTTCAGCGCTTGGTCTTCACGTTGACCGCTGTGGAGCGGTAGACGAAGTAGATATCAACGAAAGGACGCATCAATGTTGGCATCTTCCTGTTCTTCTCCGAGGGGATGATCAATAGGACCTTGTCATCCCACTTGGCACCCAGATAGGCCTTGTACTTCTTGAACTGTTCCAACCTCGGATAGCGTTCATCGAAGCTGTCGATCCCCTCGGGCCAGTTCCGTTCATGGCTGCGGAACACGACGGCGTTCATTTCAGCCTGGCTCATTCCCGCCCTTCGCAACGCTTCCATCCCTGAACTGTCGTTCCCGAGGTCATAGGTGGCGTACAGGTCGTCCGGTAGAAGGATCTTCGCCTTGCCGCGATCTTTCCATTTGGGCCCGCGGCTGATCTCCGGCCTTGTTTTGGCCGGGGTGACGATCCGCAATGCACCTTCGGGCACCACGAGGAAAAGGTCGGCCGTGGGCCGGAGGTCCTCAGGCATATGGATGTTCTCTTTGGCCGGGACCATGACAACCTGCATGGCCGATGTGTCATCCACGAACCCGAAGAGCTTGAAGGCGACGTAGTTCTTGATGTACGGAAGGTTCACAGCTCGGGCACTGTCGTTCTTCAGCCCCACAGGCCAGAGGTCCATTACGCTGTTGCTGCGAACAAGCGTGGCCTGCTCCTCCGGCAATCCCGAGGCCTGAAGACCGGCCAGGGCGGCCTTGTTCCTCAGTGGCTCCTTTTCCGTACGGATCTGCTCAGGCCCTGTGATACGAACTTCCTTTTGGCCGTATGAAAGGGCTGGAAGCAGAAAGGTCAGAAGAAGTACCGTGCGGCTCATGGTCATGGCTGAAGGAGCTTATACGTGGAGAACGTGCGAAAGGTACCTTCTCTTTCCAGCAACCCCTTTTGGCGTGCAAGGACCGAACCTTCCACATCTTTGCTTGTTCCTCAACACATGAGAACCACGGTCCCCTTCATGATCTTCTCCGCGCTTTTCGGCTGCAAGGGCAATGCGCAACAGGTGCAGGAACCTGTGACCGCCCCTGTCCCGTTCCACGAACTCGTGGCCACGGACATACATGGTGAGCCTTTCGCTTTTTCCCAACTGAAAGGGAAGAAGGTGCTTGTGGTCAATACCGCCAGCAAGTGTGGTTACACCCCGCAGTATTCCGAGCTTCAGACCTTGTACGAACAATACGCGCAGGCCGGGGTGGAGATCATCGGTTTCCCGAGCAATGATTTTCTCCGGCAGGAACCTGGTAGCGAAGCGGAGATCGAAGCGTTCTGCAAAAAGAACTACGGGGTCGAGTTCCCCATGATGTCCAAGATCGAGGTGAAGGGTGAGGGTATGCATCCCGTCTATCGCTGGCTCACGAGCAAGGAGCAGAACGGAGCCTTGGATTCCAAGGTGAAGTGGAATTTCCAGAAATACCTCATCGATGAAGAAGGACGTTTGCTGGGTGTGTTCCCGCCTGGGACCAAGCCGTTGGATACCGCGATCACCGATCTGTTGAGCAAGAGTTGAGCCTCGGGCGAGGTTCCCGAACTTTGGGCCATGAACGGAACAGGCATGGTCCACTTGAGCTTCGTGCTCATTGTTGGCTGCGGGGACATGGTCCGGGTCGGTCCGGTGCGTGTGCCCAATAGGGGATCATCCCTTCCGAGAACGACCGAAATGGGATTCCACGATCTGAAAGCCATCTCCGCCCAAGGTGATACGGTCCGCATGGACCGGTTCAGGGGCATGAAGGTGTTGGTGGTGAACACGGCCAGCGAATGCGGCTACACGCCACAGTACCAGCAGCTACAGGAGCTGTATTCGACTTACAAGGACAGAGGTCTTGTGGTCCTGGCCTTTCCGAGCAATGATTTCGGAGGACAGGAACCGGGAAGCAACGAGGAGGTCGTTGCGTTCTGCGAAAGCCGATACGCCGTGACCTTTCCGATCATGGGCAAGGTGCACGTGACCGGCACGCGGCAGGACCCTGTTTTTCGTTGGCTCACTTCACGAGAGGAGAATGGCAAGCTGGAGGTAGAGATGGATTGGAACTTCCGGAAGTTCCTGATCGACGAGGAAGGCCGGCTGGTGACCACTTTCGCGCCTGCCACATCACCCTTGGACCCAGCGATCCTGGACCACTTAGGACCTGCCGAATGAGCATGGATGTCGATATCCTATGCATCACCGCCCATCCCGATGATGTGGAGATCAGCATGGCCGGGACCGTGTTGAAGCACGTTGCACAAGGCAGAAAGGTCGGCATGGTGGACCTGACCAGGGGTGAATTGGGTACCCGAGGCTCTGCTGAGATACGTTCGAAGGAAGCGGAGGAAGCGAGGAAGCTCCTGGGTGCGGAATTCCGGGAACAAGTAGGACTGGCGGATGGGTTTTTCGACATCGATCGAGCGACCCTGGAACAGGTCATTATCCCGATCCGCCGCTTCCGGCCAAAACTGGTCTTGACCAATGCCTTGGAGGATAGACATCCTGACCATGGCCGGGCGGCTTCCCTGGTCGCCCGCGCAGCCTTTCTGAGCGGGCTCAGGCGGATCAGCGTCGAACACGATGGCACGGAGCTTCCCGCCTGGCGTCCAGGAAGGGTGCTTCATGCCATTCAGGACCATTGGGCGGCACCTGATCTGGTGATCGATATCGGACCATTCTGGGAGAAGAAGATGGAAGCCTTGCGTTGTTTCGGCTCCCAGTTCCATGATCCGCGTTCCAACGAACCCAGCAGCCCGATCTCCACACCTGACTTCTTCCCTTTTCTGGAAGGACGTGCCAGAGAGATGGGCCGACTGATCCAGGTCACCTTTGGTGAAGGGTTCCAACATTCAGGTCCCTTGCCGGTGGAGGATCTGTTGGCTTTCGGTTGATCGCCGAGCCAGGCTGGTACCGACCGGTTTGATCCGGGCCGTTCATTTGACGATCCGGCCCCGGAGCTCCTCCCAGAAACCTCTGGCCCGCTCCAGGTCGGATGCCGAGGGTAATAGGTCACTCAGGTCGCTCCGTGTTGTGCGCAGGAAAACCACGGTTTGGTAGGTCACATTCGAGGCATAGGCAAGAGAGGCGGTCGCGGCCGCTCCGGCCAGACCATAGATCGGGATGGCCCATGTGCCAACAAGCACCGTAATGATGACCCCGATACCGGATCCGATGAGGTTGTGCTGGTTGGCACCCGTACCACTGAAGTAATGGCTGAAGGCCTGCGACACCGCCATGGACAATATGCCAGGCGCGAGGAGCAAGACAATGGGAGCGATCCCTTGGATCTCACGGCCGAAGAGGACCTGGTACAAGGTGTCGGGGACCAACAGGACGAACACCACCACCACGCCGGCCAGGATCACTGCCACCTTGGCCGAGGTCAAGGTCAGGCGTCTTGCGCCATCCCCGTCGCTGGCATTGCTCACCCGGGTATACAGGACCGTACCGATGCTCTTCGGAGCGATCCATGCGCTCTCCGAAAGCTGGGTCCCGACGGAGTAGACACCCAAGGCACTTAGACCTTGATAATATTCGATCAAATAGTAAGCCAGGCGATAGTTCAACAACTGCAGCAGGTTGGCCGCCTGGATCAGCCCTCCTTGTCGGAGCATGGCGCGCAAGGGAGGAGTGGTGCTTCCGGTGTTCACGAGGCCTTTGGTCCGGT
>JAGQVN010000007.1 GCA_020437905.1 Flavobacteriales bacterium | reverse complement strand
TGGGCCGGAACGGCGGAGCAGGCGTGGATATGTTCAAGCACGTTTACCGCCATCAGGGTCCGGTGGCCCGTCTGTTCAAAGCGGTCATGCGCTCGGACCGGGTCCGTGAACGCTTTAGGTCGCTGCTGCTTGCCTTCTTGGAGGGGCCACTTTCAACGGCCTCCATGGAGCGTGAGGTCCGGCTCATGGCAGGGGAGATCGGATCGGAGATGCCATGGCATTGCGCACGCTGGCGTCGACCGCTGAGCGTGGCTGTTTGGCAGGGACATGTGGATCGGATGATCGCCTTCACGCACGCCCGACCCGATCAGGTGCGGGCCCAGTTGGATGCTTTCCTCAAGTCCCCGGTGCCATGATCGATTACGTCAAGGACGAGCTCCAGTTCTTCCTCATCGTTGCGTTCTGGATCTTTGCAACGGTATTCCTGGGACCTGCGATCTATGCGCTGCTGCCGATCACGGTGTTCCTCTTCGCGCGGCGCGAGGACTATGCCAACGCCATATGCGGCTTCCTCATCATCCTGGTCTTTTCGGACATGACCCCGGATATCTTCCCGATGCGGAAGATCAAGACGGCGAAGTACGCCTATATCATCGCCCTCTCCATCATCGTGATCATGGAGCAGCGACGCTTCGTGCCGCTCTCCAAGGTGTTCAATGTCTTCCTGCCGTTCTTCGCCTACGCCTTCTTTCCGTTGGTCTTCGGGAACGACCCGGTCACCGGTATTCAGAAGACCATATCGTATGCGCTCCTCTATCTGATCGTGCCGAACTACGTACTGGCCAATTTCCGGATGGCCGGATGGGACTTTTTCAGGAAGCTCATCTACTTCATTGTGGCGCTCCTTCTGGCCACCAAGCTGATGCAGCTCGGTCCGAATTGGTGGGCCTATGTGGGAGGGAGATATCGGGGTTTCTTCGGCAATCCCAACGGATTGGGCATCTTCTGCTACCTCGTCTTCGTGTTGTTCACCGCATTGATCACCATTAAAAGGGACCTGTTCACCTTCAATAACAAGGTCTTCATTTACCTGGTGATCGTCTATTTCCTGCTGGCATGCGGTTCCCGCACATCGCTGACCGCTACATTGATGTTCCTGTTGTTCAGTCGCTTCTTCAGCCTTTCGCCGTTCATCGGGTTCGTCGCGTTCATCGCCTTCCTGGGGATCATCGAATTGATCAGTTCGAACCTCTCCAGCATCGTCATTTCTTTGGGATTGGAGGAATACTTCCGGGTGGAGACCTTGGATGACGGTTCAGGTCGATATATCGCCTGGCGATTCGCCTGGGAGAAGATCCAGGACTATTTCATGTTCGGTGGTGGCTTTGGTAACGACGAGTACATCATGCGCCAGAACTACGCTTACCTGCGGGGCCTGGGGCATCATGGAGGGGTCCACAACAGCTACCTGACCATGTGGTTCAATACCGGCATCATCGGCCTCCTGATCTTCTTCAGAAGCTTCTTTCTCATCTTTTTCAAGGCCAACAAACGGTTGCCCTTCTCCTTCGCGATCATGTTCTCCACCATGTTCTCGGTCCTTTACGAGTCCTGGTTGACCGGTTCGCTGAACCCGTTCACGATCGTCCTGGTCATGATCATGACGGTCATTTCCGAGGAGGAGATCGTTGATGATGAGGCTGATGCGATCGCGGATGCTGAGATCCCTGTCCCCGTGGAGGATGCCGGCGAAGGAACGCTGGTCCCGGGCATGCTCCCGCGCCCGATCGCGCGGTAGCGAAGTGTTTTCTTTGCAGTGCTGTTCCTCAAGGTCATGACGAAGAAGACATGGTGGTGGTTGGTCGCTGGAGCGGTCGGAGTGCTTCTGATCGCGGGGGGTTGGGCGATCGACCGCGGCCTGAAGCAGCGTG
The DNA here is from genome assembly GCA_020437905.1 of Flavobacteriales bacterium. Lineage (GTDB taxonomy): Bacteria > Bacteroidota > Bacteroidia > Flavobacteriales_F > PHOS-HE28 > PHOS-HE28. The sequence goes on along the minus strand of JAGQVN010000007.1, from coordinate 157 downwards.
ACCATCCGGGTCTTGCCACCTTCCTGGGCCAGGTGCTCCGCAATTATCCAGCTTCCTTTTCGGTGGAGCCTGAGGTGCTTGTTATCTCGATAGAAGAGGAAGAGATGGACGAGCTGCAACGTGTGGTGGATGATGCCAGGGCCAGGGGGGTCATTCT
>JAGQVN010000076.1 GCA_020437905.1 Flavobacteriales bacterium | reverse complement strand
GTTGCTCCTGCCACAACTGTTGGTTGCGTGCACGGCTTTCGTCGTTCATCAGGATGGCCGCACCTTCGTAGGCAACAACGAGGACTCCTGGTGCATCGAGGCAAAGTTGCGTTTTGTGCCCGGTGGTGACGACCTGCTCGGCGCGGTCTACTTCAGCACCTGGCGCGGCCACCCTTACCTGCCCTGGGGAGACCAGATCGGTATGAACGAGGTGGGATTGGTGTTCGATGGCCTGGTGATCCAGCCCAAGGCGGTGGCACCTGCTTCGGGGAAGGACCGAACGGACTTCGGAGCGCTGAGCAAGCAACTGATGGAACGGTGCCATGATGTCCCGGAAGCAGTGGCTTTCCTGCACGATCAAGACCTGACCTTCCTGTACAAGAGCATGCTCTTCCTCGCCGATGCGGCAGGGAACTACGCGGTGGTGCAGAACGACACGATCATCACTGGACAGGGGCCGCACTTCGCGCTCGGCAACTGGCGGCTGAACGGTGCAACGGATCATGCAAGTATTCCCATTCCCCGCCTGCAACAAGGCCGCGAACTGCTCAAAGCCGGTGTAGCACCCACCCTGGACGGGGCCTGGTCAGTGCTGGAGAGCATGGGTTCCTGCAGGGAGTTCCTCGACAACGGGACCTTCTTCAGCACACTCTTCGAACCGGACCGAGGACGCGTGCACCTCGCCTTCTACCACGACTACGACCGACGCATCTCCTTCGACCTTGAAGAGGAATTGGCCAAGGGTGAACACACGCTCGACCTGCCCTCGCTCTTCCCACCGAACGAGGCCTTCCAGCGGTTGGAGAACTACTTGACCCCCTTCCACCAGCGCTGGCTGTTCTGGGGCTTGATGGGCTGGGCCGGTCTGGCGGTGATATGGGGCTTCGCGCTGGGAGTTGTGGTCATCCTCAATGGGGTGCAGCGCCTGCGCAACAAAGCGCTACGACCCAGCTGGCCTTTGATCGTTTCCGGGATCGGTATGGTGGCACTGGTCGCCTTGGTCGGTGTGTTGCTCTCACTTGAGCAGGTGTTCTACTTCGGTCTGGGCGATGTGCATCCGGCGTTGGTGGCCCTACCCTATCTGCTGCTTGCGACCGCACTGATCGCTGGTTGGCACATCTACGACCAACGGGTTACGCGCTGGTCAGCCGTGCCGACGTTGTTGCTGCTGCTCCCGATGTTGGTGTGCTGCGCCTATTGGGGCTTGTTCACCTGGTGATCGACCATCCGGTATGCGAGCGGCCCGGAAAGTTTCCGGGCCGCTGCATGGAACCCTCGGAACAAGGGGCTCCACCACATCGGTCCCCTTGTAGGGTCTTGGCGCTGGGAAGGCGGGGACCGACGATGCAAGGTGCTAAGGAGCTTGAGGCGAATCAATACCCACAAAGGGTGAATGGATCGACCTTTCAAGGCAGCGTTCTTCCCGTTGCCCATGTCCTGTGAACGGACCCTACCTTGCATTCATGCTGCGACCGTTCTTGAGCCTGATCGCGCTGTCGACCTCGATCTCATCCTTCGGGCAAGCCTGGTGCCCCCCCGGTGCCACCTGGCATGTCAGCACGGGTGGGTTGGCTGGTTCAGGATACACCGAATACACCTATACGGGCGACACCTTGTTCGAAGGAAGAACCTCCCAGAAGATCACCGCCACAGGGTATTTCACGGACTACATTATTAACCCACCGACAACGATTCCTGTGAACGATGTCCGATACACTTCACTGGAGAACGATGTGGTATTCCTGTGGACCAACATGAGCGGCACATGGGCTTGGGATACGCTTTACTGGTTCGGTGCCGTGCCAGGCGATAAGTGGTTCCCCGCCGGAGCCGACAGCGTGTGCGGTCCGGAACCGATGGACTACATGTTCCTGGTTACGGACACCACGACGATCTTGATCGATGGCGTTCCCCTTCGCCAACTCACGGTGGAGCCCGGCACTTTCCAATTGACCGAACGCTTGGGGTCACCGCGCCAGGTCTTCGACGAGTTCCCGTTCTGCCTCATCGTGGAGTACGGTGAATTGATCCGGTGTTACAGTGATCAGGACATCAATTACCAGAACCCGAATTGGAACGATGCCTGTGACGTCGGTGTTGGCATTGAGGGACGTTCCGGGTCGCTCGCCCCTGCCGTCCACCCCACGCCTGGTCACGATCGATTCACCATCCAGGTGCCGACGGGAATTCAGCAGCTTCACGTATTCGACCTCACCGGTCGCAGCATTTTCGCCGGACCCGTTGTGAACGGCATCCCGGTCGATGCTTCATCATGGCCGCCAGGAAGCTATCTGCTCTGCTTGCCAGAAATGGGAACCACGTTCCGCTGGGTGAAAGAATGATCCCATGGCCGACCCGACATCCGTTCAGACCGTGAAGCGCATTCTGCTCGCAGCGAGCATCGCCATGACAGCTCAGTGCGGGACCGCGCAGTCCTGGTGCACACCTGGTGCTACATGGACCTATGAGGCGGGGCTGTTCCTGGCCGGTTTCATTCGCATGAGCTACACGCACGACACGGTCGTTGCCGGCCATACCGCACAGATCATCGATCGGTATTCCGCCATCCAATATCCCCAACCTCCCCCTGGACCCACATACGGTGGCCCTCCCGTGGTCGGCTACACCCCGATAGCGGTCATTGCGCGGTTCGAGGAAGATGTGGTGTACACGCTGGGAGGTGGCGTGTGGGACACGCTGTATTGGTTCGCAGCCGTTCCGGGTGATCGCTGGCACCCTGCTCACGTGAACGACACGACCTGCCAGCCACTGATCGTGACCGACACCAGCACGATCATCGTGGATGGCCTTCCACTGCGACGGTTGGAGGTATCGGGGAACACGGTCATCGAACGGATCGGAAGCACCTGGGACATGTTCCTGTACTGCCCGAATTGGATACTGGACGGCCCCACGGGCATGCGCTGTTACAGCGACGATGATATTTCCTTTCAGCTCGTTCCGGGAGCCTGCGAGCAATTTGTTGGGATCGACGAGCAAGCGGGAATACAGGTACATGCATATCCCACTCCAGGGAATGACCGGTTCACCCTGCGATTGCCGACCGGAACGCACCTGCTTCATGTGTGCGATCTCGCCGGTCACAGCGTGTTCACTGGACGCGTTTCGAACGGCATTCCGATAGATGCTTCCGCATGGCCAACGGGAAACTACCTGCTACGACTTCCAGAGCTGGGGCACGCATTGAAATGGATGAAGGAATAGACTTGGCTTTCGCCAACGCCTTGATGTCCCTCACCTACAACACGTTCTTCGAATAGCCGAGCTGCACGGCGTGTATCGTTGCTCAGCGGCCTCTCGCTGTAATGAACGGTGACGCGCAGTGCAAGGAATGTCATCCTGCAGCTAATTTTGGTCACTATGAAGACCACAAGGGAACTCACCGCCATCATTGAACGCGAAGGCAATGGCTACGTGTCCCTATGCCCTGAAGTGGATGTGGCAAGCCAGGGAGACACCGTGGAAGAGGCTCGAGCTAACCTCATCGAAGCGCTGGAACTGTTCTTCGAGACCGCTTCACCCAATGAAATGCGCGAACGGCTGCACGAAGAAGTGCTGGTGACCCGTGTGAAAGTGGCTTTTTGATGCGTACCCTCAGCGGACGTGAGGTATGTGCCATCCTTCGGGAGCGCGGCTTCGAGGAAGTCCGACAGCGCGGTAGCCACGTCATTATGCAGAAACAACTACCAGGATCGACCATCACCGTCCCGGTCCCAGATCACAAAGAGATCCGCATCGGCACATTGATGTCGATCATCAGGCAGAGCGGCCTGGACAGGTCGCTGTTCCAATGATCGAAGCGCGGGATCAGCTCAACGTGCTTGCCCCATCGCCAACACCTTGATATCCTTCACTTCGAGGATGTTCTTCGGATAACCGCGCTGCACCACATGGATCATCGCCAGGCCCACCTGCTTCATCGAGTTGGTGATCCAGGGCATCAAGTGGCCGAACACCGGCACCAGCAGGCGCATCCACCACTTGGGGTTCCTCATACCGGGGGTCAAGGTCATGATGCCGGGCCGAAAGTTGAACTGCTGCTTGAAGCCCAGCGCAGATAGGTCATGCTCCGTGCGACCCTTCACGCGGGCCCACATTTGACGTCCATTGATGTTCGTTCCTGCACCCGAGACATAGGTGAAGGTGGCTTGTGGTGAGGCCGCGTGCACTGCCCGGGCGAAGGCCAATGTGGTGTCGTAGGTGAGGCGCATGAATTCCTCCTCGCCCTTGCCCACGGAACTGACCCCGGCACAGAAGAAGCAGCCATCGTAGCCACGCAACTGTTCCTTGTGCGCATCCATTCGAAGGAAGTCCGGCACGAGCAGTTCCTTCAACTTCGGATGTGTGCGTTCGCATCTCCGCCGGCCCACCACGAGCACCTGTTCCACGTCGGCATGCGCCAGACATTCCAGCAGCACGCCCTCACCTACATAACCCGTGGCACCGGTGATGATGATCTTCATGCTTACATCAACACGCCGTTCTTCGCTTCAATGGGAGGTGGAAGCTCGGTCTCCCCGAGCATCTCCAAGAGGTCGATCTCGATGGTGCGACAGAGGGCCATCATGGGTACATCGTTCGCCAGCCCTTCGAAGGGGTTCTCGCTGTAATCACCTATTAGCTCCATGGTCACATAGACCCATCCGACAAGCACCGTGAAGGGAATGGAGAGCAGCACACCCCAGCTCCCCAACTTGTCGAACTCGCTCACAAGGCCCAGGGGAAGCAGGAAGATGAAGATGCCCACGAACACCAAACTGATCGCCCCGTACTGTCTGGGCAGGGGGAACTTCTTGATCCGTTCGCACTGTCCCTGGAAGGTGTAGAACTCGTTCAGGATCTTCTGCAGTTCCATGTGCCGAAAATCATCGATCAGGTCCGCCTTGCGCAGGGCTTTCAGTTCCTGCGATTGACGGTCGATGATCTGCGTGGCCGTGTTCTGTGCATTGATCAGGGGCTCTAGTTCGTCCTTTGGAAGGAACTCCCTCAGGCAGCGTTCGGTCTCCTCATCAGTCTGCAGGTTCAGCCCGAACTGTCTACGGATCCGCAGGGCATGATCACGGAAATGCCTGCCTTGGCTGACGTGTTCCCAAGGAGTGGGAACGAGCAATTGCGCCCGCAAGGCATACAGCCATGCCAGGTGACGATAGATCAACCGACCGTGGATCGCATGCAGGTCCCCCGCAACGGCCTGCTCTTGGAATTGATCACTGACGAAGCTCCTTACTGCAGTGGCCCAACTTCGGCTGCTGTTCACGATGCCGCCCCAGATCTTGCGCGCCTCCCACAACCGGTCGTACGCACTGTTGTTCTTGAAGCCCACGTAGAAGGCCACCGCCGTACCGATGATCGAGATCGGCAGCCAGGGGATCGGCACCCATTCATCCCCGACCCACTCATAGAACAGAGCGACTAGGATGGCCCACAGTGTGAGCCAAACCAGATGGGCCCCGGTGAAACGGAGTATGCCCTTGAAGGTGATGTTCTTGGTGACGAACATGTGCTATCTGATCGCCAGGGGTCCCCCCCACCAAGGCCGCTCTGGCCAGGTCCCTCCGTTGAATTCCATGACCTCACCGATCCGTGGCACTGTGATAGGAACGCTCAGTTCCCGCGCCTTTTGAACGACCCGTTCAACGGGGTCCGTCCAGGTATGCATCGCCAACGCAAAGGTGCCCCAGTGGTTGGGCATGAAGCGTTCCGCGCGGACATCCAACGCGGCTTGTGCGGTCTCCTCGGGCATCATGTGGATCTGTGCCCAAAGTTCATTGTACTGACCGCATTCCATCAAGGCCAGATCGAAAGGCCCGTATCGTTCACCGATCTCCGCGAAGTGGGGACCATAGCCCCCATCGCCACTGAAATAGATGTTGTCCTCCCGACCAGTGATCACCCAGGAGGCCCACAGTGTCGTAAAGCGATCCATCAGCCCACGACCGCTGAAATGGCGTGCAGGTGCGCAGACCAAGCCAAGACCACGAAAGGATGTTCCCTGCCACCAATCCAGCTCTTCGATACGATCCTCCGATACACCCCAGGCCCGCAAATGGGCTCCCACACCCAGTGGCACGAAGAACCGCTCGGTACGCTCCTTCAAGGCGAGGATCGAACCATGGTCCAGGTGATCATAGTGGTCATGCGAAAGGACGATCGCATCGATACGGGGTAGCTGGTCCACTTCAAGTGGAAGTCCTTCAGTGAACCGAGCACGGCCGAGCCAGGGGTGTGGTGCAGGCACGGGACCGAACATGGGATCGATGAGCACATTGAGACTGTCGATCTACAAGAGAAAGGCCGAATGACCGAACCAGGTGAGCCGGGTGGTCGGTCGGGGCCGTGCGACAAGGACCGGATCGGGATGCAGCACTTTCAATTTCTGCTCCGGTTCCCTTCCGGGTTCGGGTCGAAAGAACTTAACCAGCAGGCCCGGATAATCCTTCAACGCCAGGTCCATGGTGGTCGGCAGGCTGTTGGTGAACTTCCCGTTCTGAAAATTTTCTGAAGCCGAATACCGCTCCCGATCGGCGGATGAATGTCGCCCCCCGAACGCCGGATGCAGATTCGTGAACAGGCTACCCATGAACACCAGGGTGACCGGGATACCCAGGAAGGTGTATGTCGTTCTTCTGAACCATCTGCGCTTCCACATGGGCCGGGAAAGATACCATGACGAAGAAGTCCACGACCGCGAGCTTTGAGCGACTTTCGGTACTTTCGGTCATGGACCCGAAGTACACGATGATCGGTTTGTGTATGACAGGGATCCTGCATGTCCTGGATGGGTCGGGACAGTGCGCCAACAACAACACGCTCACAGGAACCGCGGTCACTCCCAATTGCCCCGGCACAACGACCGTCACCTGTGTGCAGGGTGGTCAGTATGCGTTGATCAATGTCGTGGCCGGGAATACGTACACGTTCAGTACCTGCGGGGCTGGCTTCGACACGCAGATCACCTTGTACAACAATACCGGTGGAGGTGCGCTCGGCTATAACGACGATGCCTGCGGACTGCAGAGCACGGTGACCTGGGTGGCCACGTTCACCGGGCAGCTCCGGGTCCTGGTCGACCTCTACAACTGCCTGACCAACACCACCTGTGCACCGGTGCAGATCACCTGTGCCACGCCGCCGCCTGGTGATTGCGTCTATGTCTTGACGCTGTCGGACAGCTTCAGCGACGGATGGGGAACAAGTTCCGTCGGTGTGAGCATCAATGGCGGTCCGTTCACCACCTACACGGTCCCGAACGGTGTTCCCTCCGTGACCGTGCAGATCGGTGTGTTCATCGGTGACCTCTTGGTGTTGAATTACGACGCTTCAGGTACCTGGCAGACCGATAACTCGTATGTGCTCACGCTTGGTGGAGCGGGGGTGTTCAATTCGGGCACGCCTCCGGCAGCGGGCATCAGCTACACCACCACCGTGGACTGCCAGCCACCTCCTGCACCCCAGGAGGATTGCATCGGTGCGGTGACCATCTGCAACAGCGTCGCCTTCAACAACAACACCACGAACACGGGCAACATTGCGGACATCAACGGCCTCAACTCGGGCTGCCTGGACATCGTGGAATATCAGGGCACTTGGTACGTGTTCTCACCAAGCGCCGGAGGCAACCTGGGAATGACCATCAACCCGATGGGTCCGGATGATTACGATTGGGCCATCTGGGGCCCCTATCCTCCGGGAAGTACACCGGGATCGCTCTGCCCTCCAGCTGGTCCTCCGATCCGCTGTGCCGCATCCAGCGGACCGGCCACGTTCAGCAACACCGGCAGCTATGCGACCGGTATGGGCCATGCCACGTTCAGCCCACCCCAGTTCGCCAGCACGGCGGTGACCTATGGGATACCCGCCACCTTGAACGTGTGTCCCCTGGTGGCACCCCAACGCTGCGGTTGGGTCCCTGGCATGCAGGTCCTGGCCGGCCAGGTCTACCTGATGTACATCAGCAACTGGACCCAGAGCGGTGCGGGCTTCAGTTTGGACTGGACCCTGGAGAACGGAGCATCCCTGGACTGCGTAGTGCTTCCGATGGAGCTGATCACCTTCCAGGCCTGGGCGGAGCATGCCACCTCTGTTCTGGCCTGGTCCACAGCGACGGAGCGGAACAGCGATCATTTCCGCATCGAGCGGTCGCCGGATGCTGAACACTTCGAGCTGCTGGGCACGGTTTCCGCTGCGGGCAACAGCCTGTCAGAACGGGATTACAGCTACATGGACGCCGATCCCTTACCCGGTTTGAATTACTACCGCATCCAACTGGTGGATCGGAACGACGCACGTGCCAACACACCGATCCGAACAGTTCACCACGGAAGTGGCAGGGAATTGCAGCTCGTTCCGAACCCCGGTTCAGAGACCCTGCGCGTGCTCGGTGAACTCCCGCAAGATGGCGCATCGCTGATCCTGGTCGATGCCACCGGTCGTCCGGTCCTGAACTCGCCCCTGAGCATTGCCTCCGCACCGATCGGTGTGCAGCATTTGCCTGCGGGTTGCTATGGTTTCCAGGTGATGGGGCGGAACGGAACGCCCCTTTCACAAGGGCGATGGATCAGGCATCAGCAGCCCTAGCTGTTAACGGGTATTGCCTCGATCAATCCAACTTGATCAGCTCCCCGGTCCCGGTGATGTTCGGGTACACGTTGGCGGGATCTCCGCGATAGTAGACGTCGCCCACATTGTAAATGCCGACCTCGAGGACCGACGTCGGATGGCAATGGATGTCCGTGACCCCACTGTTGTTCACACTGACTTGCGGCGAACGCAACTCGGAGCCGTCGATCGGGCCCATGGTACCATTGTACAGGTCCACTTTCTCTTCGCACATGCCTCGTGCGATCACCGTACCTGCTCCTGTGTGCAAGCCGATGTCCGCCGTTCGGACGCTGAGGAGCAGCTCCGCCGTACCGTTCGCACCCCACTGTTGCAGGACAAAGCGGTCCTGTCTGATCGTATCCGTGCAGGTCACATTCCCGTTGCCACGCAGGGTCATTCGTTCCACATCGGCGATGGGCACGCGGACCACGATGCGCGGTTTGAAGCTGCGCACCCAGTTGCAGCGGTTGTCGTTCGCGATCACCAGCACACCGTTCCGTACTTCCGTTCTGACCTGCTGCATCAGGTTACGCCCCGCAACGACCGCGACCGTGCCACTGGCCCTTTGCTCCAGTACGACGTCGATGCGATCGGTCAGATCGACCTCCTGGAACGCACCCGGTTCGCGCACCTCCTCCCGCTCCGGACCCGTGCTGGTGATGCAATCATCCCACTGGTCCTTGTCACAACCAAGGAAGCTCAGTGCCAGGATGACCAGGGTCGTCCGCTTCATTCCCATCGATATCCCAGGCCGAACTCCCAATGGTCGGCCACTGCATAGTGCGACTTCAACGACATGTTCAGGACCAGCCGTGCGCCAGGGCGATAGCGGATCCCCAGGCGGTGGTACACCGGGGCATCGTCAGGGACCGGGGTGTACAGGTATGCCCCCATCTGCAGGAAGACCTCACCTCTACCAAGGAGCAACGCGTATCCCCCATGCAGGCCGAACTGCGTGTATTCCAAGCGCGATCGGTCCTTCATCCGCTCATCCAACGTGGCGAGGGATCCCTTGTTGAACACATCGCCCCCCGCGCACACCCCGGTCTTCGGTGTCAGCCGCCAGAGCACATCACCGGTGAGCGTGTAGGCTGAATACTGGCCGGTGTAGGGCAGAATGGATTCGTTCACGCCGAATGCCGCGATGACCAGGCCCTCACGTCGAGGCATGGACCGGATCGTCGTATCGAGCGCGAGCGGTTCCGCCGGTGCTTGGGACAGGGCATAGCTGACACCCAGGTTCAGGGCCAGCATGTTCAGACCCAGGTTGGGCAAGCGGAAGGATCCGTTGCTCCAGTGATCGATCCCGAATCCGCTATGCAGCCGCCACCGATCAACGCGCACCCGATGCTCGGCCATGATCTGGATCGCGGCGTTCACCTGGGACCCGATGGCGATCTGCTTGGTATTGTCGGTCCGATCATAGGGTCGTGCGACATATCCGATGCCCCATCCCAGGCGCATTCCGAAGTCGCTCTTCCTGCCTCGAACGATGGGCAACTGGACATAGGGCAACAGGCGAACGGTCGTTCCGATCCGTTCCGGATTGGCCATGTCGGTGTACAGGAATCCCACACCGATGCTGGGCATGGCGTACGCACGTTGCCAGGGCTTGCTACCGTCCACCTGCCGCTCGGCGAACACTTCGACCGCTGGTGCATGCCCCTCCACGAGGATCCAACTGCTGGGTCGGTGTGGCCACAGGTATCCGTAGTGACCACGCATGCCGATCTGCCAGGGTTGCTGGGCTGGAGCTTCCAAGGCACAGATCAACAGGAGGACCGAAAAGGAACGCATGGTGCGTTGGAATGAACTTCAGCCCACCGGTTCAGTGACCGGATACCGGACCTTTCCCCGCTGTTTCATGTACAGGTCGTAGACCACACCGTCCGCCAGACCGACCTTCGGTACGAAGATCTCGTCGATCCCGGCCATTCCCATGACCCGCAGGAAAATGTCCGCTGCCGGTACGATCACATCCGCACGGTCGGGGCGCAAGCGCAGGGTGCGTACACGCTCCTCAAAACTGAACGAGGCGATCCGATCGCGTTGTTTGCGGATATCCGAGATGAGCAAGGGTTCGCCAAAGGCATTGCCGTTCTCCTTGAAGATCCGGTTGATGTTGCCCCCGGTACCGATCCCCATCAGGCGATGCCTGCCTCCGTGGATCTCGTAGAGGAACTCCATCATTTCCTTCCAGGTGTCCTCACCCACCTTGTCGGCCAGCATCCGCACCGTTCCCACGGGAAAGGAGGCCGATCGTTTGCGTTTTCCCTCCTCCAGCCAGGTCAGTTCGGTACTGCCGCCACCGACGTCGATGTAGAGGTAGCTGCGGTCCTTGAGCAGGTCCTGGGTCCAGAAGGTGTTCACGATCAGGTCGGCCTCCATGCTTCCGGGTATCACCTCCACGTGCAGACCGGTCTCCATCTCGACCCGGGCAATGATGGCGCTCCGGTTCGTGGCCTCGCGCATGGCGCTTGTCGCGCAGCAACGGAGGTAGTTCACCCCATACACATCCACCAGCAGTCGGAAGGCCCGCAGGCTCTTGATCAATCGATCGCGCTTGTGATCGCTGATGGCCCCGGAATCGAACACGTCCGCACCGAGCCGCACCGGAACACGCACCAACTGGGTCTTTCGGATCACCGGATGGTCCTCCCGCTCGATCACCGTTCCGATGAGCAGCCGGGCCGCGTTCGAGCCGATATCGACCGCCGCGTATGTGAGGTCGTTCTCGATCCCGCGAAGGTAGGGGCATCCAGGCAGAGCCGGCGGGTTCGTCCAGCATCCCTTTCTTTGCCCCCGACCCAGCCAGGACCCGAACCATGAGCAGTACGACCGTGAAACGAAGCGGAGTGGACCGATTCCTCTCGTTCATCGAGAAAGTGGGCAATGCACTGCCACATCCGGCCACGCTGTTCGCGTTGTTCGCGCTCTTGGTCATCGTGCTCAGCTGGCTGTTCAGTCTGACGGGGATCAGCGCGATCCATCCCGGTACCGGCGAGACCGTTGTCCCTGTGAACCTGATGAGCGTGGAAGGGCTCCACCTCATCCTCACGAAGATGGTGACGAACTTCACGGCCTTTGCGCCGTTGGGCACCGTGCTCGTGGCCCTGCTCGGGATCGGGATCGCCGAGGGGAGCGGATTGATCGGTACGGTCCTGCGCATGGTCGTTCTGGCCGCTCCCGCGCGCCTACTCACCTTCGTGATCGTGTTCGCTGGTGTGCTGAGCAACACGGCCAGCGAAGTGGGCTACGTGCTGCTCGTACCCCTCGCAGCGGTGATCTTCCTGGCGGCCGGACGCCATCCCTTGGCCGGTCTCGCCGCAGCCTTCGCCGGCGTGAGCGGCGGGTACAGCGCCAACCTTCTGCTGGGCACCATCGACCCCCTGTTGGCGGGTCTGAGCGAAGAGGCCGCACGCATCATCGACCCGGCCTATACGGTGAACCCGGCGTGCAATTACTACTTCATGTTCGTCAGCACCTTCATCATTGCGCTGCTGGGCACCTGGGTGACCGAGCGCTTGGTGGAACCACGCTTCGGGCAGTATGAAGGGGACGAAAAGCCGGAGGAGATCCGAAAGAGCACCCCGGAGGAAAAGCGGGGCGTTCGCTTCGCGGTGATCGCTGCCATCCTGTTCACGGCCTTCCTCTTGATCGGTCTGCTGCCGGAGAACGGCTACCTGCGCGATCCGGAGACGCACAAGATCCTGCGGTCGCCCTTCATGAGCGGGATCGTGGCGCTGATCTTCCTGAGCTCGGCCATCGTGGGTATCGCCTACGGGTTGGGAGCGAAGACCTTCAAGAACGACAGCGATGTGATGGGCGGCATGGCCAAGGCCATGGAGACGCTCGGCACCTACATCGTGTTGGTGTTCTTCGCCGCCCAGTTCGTGGCCTACTTCAACTGGACCAACCTGGGTCTCATCATGGCCATCAAGGGTGCGGATGTGTTGAAGGCGGCGAACCTCGGACCGGTGGCCTTGATGCTGTGCTTCGTCCTGGTGGCCGCCGCGATCAACCTGGTCATGGGCAGCGCCAGTGCCAAATGGGCCATCATGGCACCGGTGTTCATCCCCATGTTCATGCTGTTGGGCTATTCACCTGAATTCACCCAGATGGCCTATCGCGTGGGGGATAGCGTCACCAACATCATCAGCCCGATGATGAGCTACTTCGCCCTCATCGTGGCCTTCATCCAACGCTACGACAAGAAGGCCGGCATCGGGACGGTGATCAGTGCCATGCTGCCCTACTCGATCGTGTTCCTGATCGGCTGGAGCATCCTGCTCGCCATCTGGGTGGCCTTTGAACTGCCGATCGGGCCGGGTGCGCCGATGTACATGCCCTGATCGACAGGAAGGAGCAGACAGCAGAACTACCGCTTACGACCCAGGACTACCGAGTGCAGACTGCCGACTGAAAACTATCCTGCAAGCTGTCCGATCCGCGCCTCCAAGGCAGCGATCTTGGACTCCGCGTCGGCTTTTTTCTTGCGCTCGTTCTCGACCACCTGAGGCGGCGCCCCGCTGACAAAACGCTCATTGGCAAGCTTCTTATCCACGCTCTTCAGGAAGCCACGCAGATAGTCCAGTTCTTCCTCGGCCTTCTTTCGTTCCGCTTCAGGATCGATGCTTCCACCCAGGTCCACACCATACTCGGTCGTGTCCACAAGGAACGTCACCAAACCTTCACCCAGCACATCCTGACCGGTGATGGCCTCTGCATTGGCCAGCTTGCGCACAAGCCCTGCCACTGACTCGCGCATCGGAAGTGCCCCCCTCACCTGCACCTTCAAGGCCTCCTTCGGGCTGAGACCACGTTCGTTCCGCAGGTTCCGTAAGGCGGTCACCAGATCAAAGGCATGCTGCACCTCGGTTTCCAGCTTTTCATCCTGCGCTCCACCCTCCGGCCAGGGTGAAATGATCAGGTCCTCGCCATCCTTCCGTTCACGGACATGATGCCATACCTCCTCGGTGAGGAAGGGCATGAAGGGATGCAGCAGCTTCAATACGTCCTCGAACAGGCCCAGCGTGGCCTCGTAGGTCGCGCGGTCGATCGGCGCACCGAAAGCGGGCTTGATGCTCTCCAGGTACCAGTTACACAGGTCATCCCACGTCAGCTTGTACGTGGTCATGAGCGCTTCGCTGATCCGGAACTGATCATACTGGTCGGCAAGGTCTGCCAACGCCCCGTTCGACCGGCTGCGCATCCAGGCAACAGCCACGGCGTTCTCCGCTGGTTGCGCCAGATCCTGTACCTCCCAGCCTTTCACAAGACGGAAGGCGTTCCAGATCTTGTTGCTGAAGTTGCGGCCCTGCTCACAGAGGCTCTCGTCAAAGGGAAGGTCATTGCCCGCCGGTGAGGAGAACAACATGCCGGTGCGCACACCATCGGCGCCATATTGGGCCATCAGCTCGATCGGGTCCGGGCTGTTGCCCAGGCTCTTGCTCATCTTCCTCCCCTGCTTGTCGCGCACGATGCCGGTGAGGTACACGTTCTTGAACGGCACTTCGTCGCGGTACTCCAGACCGGCCATGATCATGCGCGCCACCCAGAAGAACAGGATCTCCGGGGCCGTGACCAGGTCGTTCGTCGGATAGTAGTAAGTGATGTCGGCGTTGTCCGGGTCCCTGAACCCATCGAACACGCTGATGGGCCAGAGCCAGCTGCTGAACCAAGTGTCCACGACATCATCGTCCTGCCTAATGCCAGTGGTGCTCTGTCCCGCTGCGGTGAACTGTGCGATGGCCTCGGCCTCGGTGCGGCACACGGCCACGTCGCCTGTTGTGTTGTACCAGGCAGG
>JAGQVN010000075.1 GCA_020437905.1 Flavobacteriales bacterium | reverse complement strand
GGAGGCTGCCGTTGATCGCGCATCCTGGATGCCCAGCGCGGTCGCGCGTTCCAACGCTTGCGTGTAGCGCTTTTCGGCATCAGCCGTGCGGCCCTGTTCCAGTCGACCGCGTGCCAGGGCGTTCAGCGAATGGACCAGCAGCCCGCTATAGCCGGCAGAATCATCGATGGCCACGCTCCGCTCCAAGTGCACGATGGCCTCGTCCGTGCGACCCGCCTTCAACAGAAAGGTCCCCAACCCGCGGGAGGTGTTGGAAATGCTGCGGACATCGCCGATCCGGCTCAGCAGTTCCAGGGAACGGCGGCTCAGGCGGATGGCCTCCTCCAGGTCGCCCATGGACGCGCGCATCAATGCCATGCTCTCCAGCACGATCCCCAGGCTGCGGTCATCGCCGATCTCCTCATAGATCGCGGCAGCACGTTCGCGCAGGTCCAACGCTCCAGCGGTATCCCCCAGGAATACATACACCTCCGCCAAAGGAGAATAGGCATTGGCAAGTCCACGCCGGTCGTTCAGCGCCTCCCGCAAGGCAATGGCCCGGTACAAGCTTTCAGAAGCCTTGCCCACGAGGCCCAGATCCTGGTACGCGATCCCGATGTTGGTCAGGTTGCCGGCCATCAGTGCACTGTCTCCCAGCTGGTGGGCCAGCCCGAAGCTCTCTTTGTACGCCGTAACGGCCTTTTCCAAGTCACCCTGGTCCGCGTACATGTTGCCCAGGTTGCTCTGCAGCCCGGCCAGATGGCTCGTTTGCCCCAGGGCGCTTCGGATGGGTACGCATTGCTGCAGCAACACGATGGCACTATCCAGATCGCCGCGCACCGCGAAGGAGATGGCCAGGGTGTTCATGGCGTTCGCCTGCCACGCCCTGGATCCCGAAGCTTTCGCTTCCTTCAGCACGAGCGTGGCCAGATCCTCGGCGCTGTCCGGATCGGAGTACATGTACTCCTGCCAGATCAAGCTGGATAGGGCGTCCCAGCGCAGGGTATCCGGCGCTGCCTTGTCCGACCAGATCTGCCGGAGGCTGTCGGCGTTGAGTTGTGCCTGCGCTTGAATGCAGCTACAGAGCCCGGCCAGAAGAGCCAGCCAGAACGGAAACATGGTCCGCAGGTGCATTGCCCGAAATTAGAATGAACCGTGTTCGTGGCAACGCTGACTTACCGGGGTTGAGGGGTTCCAGGCCGATCCCGATATCTTGCGTGGACAAGCACACCACCCATGGACGCCAACGACATGCTGGCCAAACTGTCCGCCAGCCTGAAGGAGAAGACCGGCAAACCCCTCGAGCATTGGATCAAGGTGGCCAAGGCCTCGGGCCTCACCAAGCACATGCAGATCCTCAAGTACCTGAAGGATGAACACGGCCTGAGCTATGGCCATGCCAACACCGTGGCCTTCAAGACCCTGGGTACCGACGCGGCTTCCGCAGGAGGGGATGACGAACTGTTGACCGGCATGTTCAAGGGCAAGGAGCACTACAGACCGATCTACGACAAGCTTGCCAAGGCCATCCAGGCCTTCGGAAAGGATGTGGAACTGGCCCCGAAGAAGAGCTACGTGAGCGTGCGCCGCAAGAAGCAGTTCGCCATCCTGCAACCCAGCACGAAGACGCGCTTCGATGTGGGCATCAACCTGAAAGGCCACCCGGGCACCTCACGCCTGGATGCGGGCGGCGCCTTCAATGGCATGGTGAGCCACAAGGTGGGGATCGCCGATGCCAGGGAGGTCGATAAGGAACTCCTGGGCTGGTTGAAGGAGGCCTACGACGCGGCTGGCTGAGCGACCAAAGAAAAAGGCCGCCTCTAACTGACGGCCCTTTCGATACGATCGCGGTCCGGTTATTCCACCACCACCAGCGGCTTACTGAGTTGTTTGCCCGATTCCAGAGTGACGCGCAGGTGGTAGACCCCGGCGGTCGTCCCCGAAATGTCCAGACGCAACTGGTTATTGGTCAGGCGCTCGGTGCGCACCACGCGACCTGAGGCATCCAGCAGTTCCAAGGTGGCATCGCCAGCGATGTAGCGCTCCAAATACACGACCACCTCGTTCGTGGCCGGGTTGGGATAGGCTTGGAGCAGGTCTTCTTCCGCCACTGCTTCCTCAACGCCCACACTGAACCCGTCGGGATCGACCACGATGAGGCTGTGCGTGGTGGCGTTCACCGCCCACACGCGTCCGTCCGGCCCGATCTTGATGCCCATGATGCCCGGGCTGTTGGTCTGGATGCGTCCCAGTTCCACCACAGGGCTGTTGCCGATGTCGTAGATCACGATGTCGCCATTGCTGTGGTCGCTCACCAACAGGCGGTCGCCGATCACATCGATGCCGGCCGGTTCCACCAGGCCACTGCTGATGATCTCCTCCCAGGTGTAGCCGGTGACCACGCTGTACTCCTCGTAGGGTTCGTACGGTCCGCCTCCGGGCCAGCTGGGTGTGCCGGTCACCTGACCGCTGTTGATGTCCAGGCGAAGGACACGGTCACCGCCATGGTCCACCACGTACAACCAGCCGGTGGGCTTGTCCAATACCAGGTGGCTCACGATGTGGTTGTTCGGGTCGCGGGTAATGGTGAACTCCTGATAGCGCCGGATCACCGCATCGGTATGGTCGTCGTTTCCCGGGCCATGGTCCATCATGAAATCGCACATGGTCACATCGTTGTTGTAACCATCGGTCACCCAGTAGCGGTTCAGGTGGTCGTGCGCGATGCCCTGGGCCTCCGGGTTCTGATGGAGCATGTCCAAGTGGCTGCCGTTCCCTCCGCTTGGCTTGGCGTAGATCGTGGTGTCCAGGCTCCACAAGGAAGGTCCGGTGAAGGGTGGGGGGCCGTTGTGGTTGGCATCGAACACCCCCGGGCTGGTGGCGAAGTTGCCGTTGTCCCCGGTGGCCAGTCCCGTGGCCAGGCTCATGAAGTGCCAGTTATTCCCGTCCTCCAAGCGTGTGAATTCCAGCACGGGTGCTTCCACGTTCCAAAAGGTCACGGTACTGCTGCCGCTGGCCTCAGTGTCCTTGTTCACCACCCACAGTTCGTTGCGCGCCAGATCAGGATGGAAGTCCAGGTCACGGGGTACGAGGAGGTCCTCATTGCTATTGGCCACCTGGATCACTTCGTAGTTCCCGGTCAGGTAATCATCGATGATGTTCGGCACCGGTTCGTTCACCACGATCGCCTGCTGAAGCTCATCGTTGCTGGGGTCCAGGTCAGCACCGCCGTTGATGTTGGAGGCCCAGAGCGTCAGTGTATTGTTCCCTGTCTGGGCCGGCAGCCAGGGGTTGCTTAATTGGAAGGCGTATTCATCCCCGGCGCTCAGGTTCACGCCATTGATCGTCTCGCTGGTCGCAGCGCCACCGTTCACGCTGTAGTTCAGGTCGAAGCTCGTAACGACATCGGCACCCAGGCTCTTGACCACACCTTGGATGGGCACAGGTGCTCCGGCGAAGGTGTATTGAGAGGAGGTGAAGCTCAGCACGGTCATGTCACGGGCCGGAGGAGGCTCCACCACGAAGGTGAAGGTCTGGCCCTGTCCGGTGCCGATGAACTCACCGATGCTCACCCCATCCAGGAAGACCTCGAAGGTGAGGCCACCATCTCCCCAGTCATCGGCCCAAAAGATGTCGTAGCTGGCCCCATCGGTCAGGCACCAGGGTCCTTCATTGTAGGTCGTGTTGTTCAGATAGCCGCCAGGGGTCTGGTTCTGGTCGCCGGCTCCGGTGCATCCCACGGCAGGGTTCCCACCGCTGAAGATGGTACCCACACCGCATGTGTTCCCGCTGGGAAGAAGTTCCCAATAAACTTCATAGCCATAGTCGTCAGTAAGGGCGCTGATGGTGACTTGGGACTCTCCGGGCGGGCATTGGGCCAAGGCCGGTGAAGCGCCAACAAGAGCGATCGCAAAGAAGGATGAGTTCAAGGGTAAAGGCTGCTGCATGTGTTCAGGGTAATATTCGAGGAAAGGCTAAAGTAATTCCACCAGCAGCCCGTTCCGGACAGGATGCCACCTTCTTCTTGGGATCCCGAACCGGAAGTCACTTGGGTGCCATTCTTTGCGGACAGCGGGTGGTTCAGCTACTTTCGGGCCATGCATGCGATGAGATCCAGTGTTCTATCCATCCTCCTCCTGCCCATATCGGGTATCGCACAAATGCCCACGATCGACTGGGATCCTGTGCAGGATTGCAATATTTCTGGACAGGGTGCGCTCAGGCCCAGAATTACCACCATCCCATCCGGGGACGCCGTAGTCCTTTGGGGCAGCAGCGGGCCTGCGGGCAACTGGGTCGCCATCGGTGGCAGCGCCGGTTTCAGCAGTCCGATCGAGCTCAGCGGTCCGGGGGTGGTGCCGTCCGTGGCCGATTGGATGGGCAGCAGTGTCGCTTCCGTGGGGAATACGGTCTGGGTGGTGATGAAGACCGAGCCGGAGGAAAGCAGTCCGATCTATGCGCGACGCAGCGATGACGGCGGTTGGACCTGGGGTGATACGGTCCGGGTGGATCCTCCGGACGGGCTGGTGTCCCGTTTTCCCAGCATCGCCGTGGTCGACCCGGACAGGCCCATCGTGCAGTACATGCAGTTCGACTTCGGATGGTCGGGTGCCAGGCAGGCGGTCACGCACATGCAGGGTGGTGCGTTCATGCCCCCGGTCCCGGTCAGCACGCCCTTCACGGGTGGCGAGGTCTGTGATTGCTGCCCGAACCAGGTCCTGGCCCGGAACGATGAGGTGGTCGCCTTGTACCGCAATGCCTTCAACAACGAGCGGGTCATGTGGGGCGCCCGCTCCAACGACCAGGCGGTGACCTTTCCGCTGGGGGCCATGCTGGACACCACAGGTTGGATCCTGAACGCCTGCCCCAGCAGCGGACCGTCGGGCTACATGTTCGGGGACAGCCTTCGCTATGTCTGGATGTCCGGCGCCGCGAACGGTACGAAAGTGTACGTGGGCACCGCAGCGGTGAGCGACCTGTCGATCGGCGATCACCGGCTGGTGCATCCGGGCCAAGCCCTGAACCAGTCGCAGAACTTCCCGCGCATCGCCGGATCGGGTGATACCCTGGGTGTGGTCTGGGAACAATTCGAGGCCGGTGCGCGGGACATCTATTTCAGTTGGAGCGTCAGCGGTCCCGGTGGCCTCAGCGTACCCGAACGCGTGAACATTGACATGGCCGGTTCGCAGCGGACCCCGGATCTGGCGTATGCGAACGGAGCGTTCCACATCATTTGGAGCGAAATGGGCAGCGATCAGGTCCGCTATCGGAGAGGGGTGCTGTCGACCGCAACGGCCGTTCAAGAGCAGGACCAACTTGCGGCGCTCGCACTGGCCGACCTGGGTGGTGGTCGCTATCAGCTACTGAACGGCCCATGGACCCGCGTCCAGGTCGTGGATGTTCATGGTCGGTCAGTGGTCGATCACAGGCTGTCGAACGATCGGATGGACCTGTCCGCACTGACCACCGGTCTTTACCTGATACGGGCCGAAGCTTCGGATGGTCGATGGGCCAGGGCCAAGGTGTATAACCACTGAACGGAACAGTGCGCATGAGCTACCAGCACTTGCTGAAGCAGAACCACATTGAGCTGGGGAAGGCTTTTGAACGGTTGAACCGGGTCATGGACCGCGTGAACGGTCCGGTGCATCTGCGGCCCAACATGCGCCGGCAGGGCATCATGGTCACCACCGAGCAGCGCGCCAACCTGGCCTTGTTGCTGCATCAGGTATTGGACATGCAGGTGCCGGGTGAGGTGGTGGAATTGGGTTGCTACGATGGGCAGACAGCGGTTGTGCTGGGGGCCGTGCTGGCCGAGGTCGACCCGTCACGGAAGCTGCACCTCTACGACAACTTCCAGAGCGTATTCGGTGAGAAGGTCAATGCCCAGGAACGGCTGGCCGAGCGGTTCCGTTCCGCTTCCGCACCCCAGCCCGTGCTTCATGTCGGGGATTTCAAGGATACGGTCCCTTCCGCGCTTCCCGAGCGCATCTGTTTCGCGCACATCGATTGCGGAAACGGCGACGACCCGAACGCCCATGCCGGCCGGGTCCGTTTCTGCCTCAATGCCATTTACGACCGGATGCCCAAAGGCGCCGTGTGCGTGCTCATGGACTATCACGACCCCGAACTGACCACCAGCGGCTGGGACGCCAACCCCGGGGTCCGTCCGGCCTGCCTGGAGTTCTTCAAGAACCGCCCGGAAAGGGTCATCCCCTTGCATGGTGGTGAATTCTCGCACGGGTATTTTCGGAAGAGGTAGGCAGGCCCCCGGGATCATCGGACCGGGGGCGGCTGGACCATGCGTCCGAAGTGAAGATGAAGGATCGCACCCATACCCTCACCATCCGCAACATGGTCTGCGACCGCTG
>JAGQVN010000074.1 GCA_020437905.1 Flavobacteriales bacterium | reverse complement strand
TGACCCACACATTCCCGGGACACGCCATCTACGAAGTGTGCTTGACCGTTCTGGGCTATGACCCCATCACGCAGGACACCTGCCAGGTGAATTCCTGCATCACCTATGACCTTTCCATCTACAACCCCTGTGACAGTTTGACCGCAGCTTTCGGCTCCTCGACGAACGGGCCGGTCGCGAACCTGGCTGCTTCGGTGTATGACCCGCAATGGGCCTACTACTGGACATTCGGTGATGGTTCGGACGGCTGGGGGCCGAATACCATCCATACGTATCAGCAGGCGGGACAGTATGTGGTCTGCCTGACGGTCTGGACCTGGGACCCCATCCTTCAGGATACCTGCTTCGCGGACCAGTGTTCCACCATCACCGTACTCAACGACCCCATGAGCGTGTGCGACAGCATTCCGCTGCAGGCCGACTTCTTCGCGGGCGTGACCGGCAACCTGGTCCAGTTCGTGGACCAGAGCTTCACCTCAGGATACGGCGCAACCTATTTCTGGGACCTGGGTGATGGAGCCATCTCACTGCAACCGTCCCTCCTGCATCAGTATGCCCTGCCCGGGGTCTATGAGGTCTGCCTCACGGTGGCAATCGGACCCAATGGCGGAATGGATTCCTGTTTTGCGACCCATTGCGAATTCATCACCGTTGGCGGTCCGAACCCCTGCGACACCCTCGAGGCATGTTTCGTACCTACCATCAGTGCGCAGAACACCGTGTTCTTCAACAACTGCACCAGCCTGCAAGGCCAGGGCGTGCAGTTCCTTTGGGACTTTGGCGATGGAGGGATGAGCACCGATCCCGCTCCCTTCCACATCTTCCCCGGCCCGGGCACTTATCTCTCCTGTCTCACGGCCACCTATGGGAATTGTGTGGATTCAACTTGTGTAACGATCGTGATCCCCGGCTCTGTCGGATGCGATACCTCGTTCGCCACAACATTCACCTGGTTCGACCAAGGCTCCAACATTGTCGTGTTCCAAGGCGCTTCGAACCTGAACGCGGATGGATACGTCTGGCAATTCGGCGACGGGACGATCGGATATGGGATGTTCACGCAACACTTCTATCAACAACCGGGGATCTATCCGGTCTGCCTTAACGCCTGGTATTGGAACCAGAATACGCAGGATTCCTGCTGGACTTCCATCTGCGTCCAGGTCGCCGTGGGTGGAAGCGGCAGCGTTTGCGACAGCATTCCGCTTCAGGCCGACTTCTTCGTGGGTGTGACCGGCAACCTGGTCCAGTTCGTGGACCAGAGCTTCACCTCAGGATACGGCGCAACCTATTTCTGGGACCTGGGCGATGGAGCCATCTCCGTGCAACCGTCCCTCCTGCATCAGTATGCCCAGCCCGGGGTCTATGAAGTGTGCCTCACGGTGGCAATCGGACCCAACGGCGGAATGGATTCCTGTTTTGCGACCCATTGCGATCTCATCACCGTTGGCGGTCCGAACCCCTGCGATAGTTTGGATGCCGGATTCATCGCGAGCGGCGGCTTGGGGGTGAACTTCGGAAATTCCACCATCGACCTGAGCTGGAACTACTTCTGGGAGTTCGGTGACGGCGCCACCGACTGGGGGCCGAACCCGTTCCATATGTACCCAGAAGATGGACAATACCTGGTGTGCCTGACGGTGATGGCCTGGGACCCGTGGCTACAGGATACCTGCATGGTGCAGAACTGCCAATGGATCACGGTAGGGGCCGGCAATCCCTGTGCCGACCTCAGCGCCTTGTTCAATGCCGTGTCGATCGTGGGCAATACGTTCACTTACAACAACAATACCTTAACGCCCGACCCTGCCAACACTTCCTATGCATGGGACTTCGGCGACGGGGGTAACAGCACGGACATCCTGCCGTGGCACACCTATGGCGATCCGGGCACCTATGAGACGTGTCTGACAGCCACCTGGGGGAATTGTACGTCGACTTTCTGCGCAGATGTGGTCGTGCCAATACCGCAGGGAACGATCTGCGATAGCATGCTGGTCGTCTCATTCACCATGCAACAGTCCGGAGATACGGTCACGTTGAGCAACACGTCACAGACGAACGGTCTTCAAGCCTTTCCGATCTGGGACCTGGACCTTGGTGGACCCCAATTCCAAGATGTGGTACAAATGACCTATCCAGGCAACGGTCCATATCAGGTCTGTTTGACGATCTGGTCATGGGATCCCTGGCTGCAGGACACCTGCTACGCCACTCAATGTGAGACCTTGTTCCTAGGGCCGACCGCGGTGGACGAGGTTGCTCAGCCGGGCGTCCGTGTGTTCCCGAACCCGTATAGCGATGTGCTCAACTTGGAAGGCCCATTGGCTGACGGTCCATTGGAGCTGGTCATCCGTGATCCGTCGGGCAGGGTCGTTCTGCAGGAGCGCCGATGGGCAGCCGGTCGGGTCCGGCTTGATGCCGGTGCCCTTCCCGGCGGCGTGTACCTGCTGGAGGTCCACTCCTCTCTTGGTCGGGCATGCCTCCAGGTGGTTCATGGCGCAAGCCATTAGGGTGCTGTAGTGCGATCCGTCGCCCATTCGATCTGCCAAAGGCGATCGTTCGGGAAGTGCTTCGCTCTAAGGGGGCCACTGTATCTTTGGCGGCCTGCACGGACCCGCGAACCTGAACAAGCCATGAGCAAGAAGAAGAACATCCTTGTCCCCACGGATTTCACGAAAGTGGCAGATACTGCCATGAACCACGCCATGAAGCTCGCCACCTACACCGAGGGCGAGGTGTTCATCTTGCATGTGGTGGACAAGGCAGAGCATGTTGAGGAGACGCGGACCAAGTTGAAAATGGAGGTCGAGCGGGCAAAGGCCTGGAGCGACGCGGTCAAGGTGAACCCGATCGTGCGTGTAGGTTCGATCTATGAGGAGATCGGTGATGCCGCTTCAGAGGTTGATGCCGGCATTATCGTCATGGGGACCCATGGGATGCGCGGCATTCAGTTGATTACCGGCAGCCGTGCATTGCGCGTGGTGACAAGTTCGCAGGTGCCGTTCATCGTGGTGCAGGAGCGGCCCATCAAGGAGGATGGGTATAGCGACATCGTGGTGCCGCTCGACCTGAACAAGGAGACCAAACAGAAATTGAGCTTGGTCGCGGACATGGCCAAGTACTTTGACAGCCGCGTGCACATCATCGTCCCGAAAGAAGAGGACGAGTTCCTGCACAATCAGCTCAAGCGCAACATCCAGTTCGCCGATCAGTTCTTCAGCGAACGTGGCATTGAACACAAAGCAACGATCGCTGAGGAGGACAGCTCGGATTTCGTGACCGCTGTGGTGCGCCATGCAGTGAGCGTGGATGCCGACCTGATCGCGATCATGAACGTGTCCTCTGGGAACATCTTCGGCGTGCTCGGGGTGCCATACGAGCAGGAGATCATCACGAACGAGGCCATGGTGCCTGCCATGATCATGAACCCGCGGAAGACCTCCTCGGGCGGTGGCGGCTGGTCCTTTCAGTAGGACCCTCAGGCCCGCATGCCGATCACGAGGATGTCATCGACCTGCTCGTGGGCGCCTTTCCATTTGAGGAATGCCTGATGAAGCATGTCCTTCTGCTCCTTCACCGGTGACCCGGCGATCTGGATGAGCAGCTCCCGGAACCTGCGATAGAGGTATTTTTTGCCTTTCTCACCGCCGAACTGATCGGCATACCCATCGCTGAAAATGTAGACCGCGTCGTTATCCTGCAGCTGGACCTGGTGATCCGTGAATGACCGACCGTTCAATTCGAACCCCCCTATGGGGATCTTATCCGGGGCGAATTGGAGCACCTCTCCGTTCCGTACGAGATACAGCGGACAATTTGCTCCGGCATATTCCAAGACCCGGGTACGGGGATCAAAACTGCATAGGGCCATGTCCATGCCATCCCTGACCAGGAACTGATCGCGATCCTTGTGGAGCGCTCCGAAGGCGATGCGGTTCAGGTCCGCCAATACCGCGCTGGGCTTGAGGTTCCCGTGCTCCTTGACCGCTTGGTTGAGCCCGTTGTGGCCGACCAGGCTCATGAACGCACCTGGTACGCCATGACCCGTACAATCTACGGCAGCGAACACCACCTTCTCCCCCACCTTATCGAACCAATAGAAATCGCCCGAAACAATGTCCTTGGGCCGATAGTACACGAACGAGGAAGGTAGCAGCTCCTGGATCCGCTTGTCGGGAGGCAGAATGGATTCCTGCAGGCGTTTGGCGTATCGGATGCTATCGGTAACGTTATTGTACAGTTCCACCACCTTGCGGCTTTGCCGCTCCACCTCCTCCTTCTGCCGAACGACCTCCTCCGTTCGCTCGCGCACCTTGGTCTCCAGGATGCGTTCACGTTCGCCCAGCTCCGTACGCATTTTCAACAATGCATGTCCCAGAACGTCCTCCTCGGACAGCGGCCGGTACTCTGCCCCGAAGTCACCTGCTGCAACGGCGTGTGAAAAGTCCGTGGTGCGCTTCAAGCCATCGACGAGGTCCATCAATGCGCGCGACATTTCGCCGATCTCATCGTTCCCGGCCTGGAAGCGGCTTCTTGGGAACACTCCGCGGCCCAGACCGAGCAATACTGTCCTAAGCCGCTGAACAGGACCAACGATCCCTCGGATGATCACAACAGCGACCACCAGACCGACCAGGACCAATCCCATCCCCAGATACAGGACGAAGAACTTGAGCGAGTCGAAGCTGCGCAACATCCCGTAACTCAACTGACGCCGTTTGGCCTCCTGCATGGCGAGGAGCACATCCAGGTCCGAAAGCACCTTATCGGTCTGTTCGTCCAGGGGCCCGCCTTCTTCCGCCATATCGTTCCGCTCGAGGAAGATGAGCGGGTTCTTGTAGCTCTCGAAGGACGGTAGCATCTCCTTGATCACCGTATGCTGGTCAAAAAGGACGTCCATTTCGGAGAAGACCTTGCTGAGCAAGGCCACCTCCTCCCGGTCCCAATTGGCCGAGAGCGTATCGATCCGGTCCAGCAGCCGAGGCAGTTCACCTCCGGTCAACTCCACCAGAGCTGTCTTCTCCCGTGCGTCCGGTCGACTTTCGACCAGGGCCCAATGCTTGATGAGCATGTGGCTGTTCACGATCAAGTTGCGCAGGCGTACGAGCGCATCCACCGAGGGCGAGTACACTTGATTGATCTCTTCATTGATGCTCCGGCTGCGCTCCAACGTACGGTTGGTCAGCAGCAACACCAGGGCCGCAAAGAAGATGAACAGGCCGAAGCCCATTCCGATCTTCTTGCCGATGGTCATGCGAAACTGCATAGCGACCCTTTTAACGACCCTCCTCCGGTCCGAGTTGCTCATAGAGCCTCCTGTAGTGCTCCGAGCGTTCAGGGTCCTGCAGGCTGTAGTAGATGCCCTCCAAGCCAAGCAACGTCTCGCGTCTAGACGGGTTCATCTCGAAGGCTTTCAACATATACGGCAAGGCATCGAGAAAGAACTCGCGGCTCACCTCCTGGATGCGTTGGATGCTCGGGATGTCGCTATGAGCCCCGATGCGCTGGATATTGAACACCCCGCGGTTGTAGAATAACGTAGCCAGATTGTAGTTGGCCCCATAATTGTCACGGTCCAATTCAAGCACCCGCTTGAAGGTCGCCACAGCCCTGTCATACCAGGCCACAGCCTCCCGATCCTGATTGTACAATTTGGTGTATACCGTACCCAGTGCATTGTTGAACTCGACGTCCTTGACCGTCAGTTCACCTTCCTTGCCCATGCGGCGAATGGCGTCGGAGAACTTCGCGTAATTGCCCTCGGCCCGTTCGGGGTCCATTTCGTTCAGCGCCCGAGCTGCGTCGTTGAAATAAGTGCGCGCCAGGAAGTCATAGGCTTTGTTCGCATTCTCCCGGAACAGCTCCGCCGTATCGAGCTCCAAGCATTTCTCCAAGCTTTCCATGGCCACTTCCCTGAGCTCTGGATGACCTTCCCCGTTGCCTTCCTTGAACAGGTCCTTGTATACGAATCCGCGCAACAACCAGGCCTCAGCGTTCACGGCATGTTGAGGCAGCGTCACGGTCTCATCGACCAGCGCCCGAGCCTCATTGAGAGACCCCTCCTGATACTTCTTGAACGCCTCAACGAGCATGTCAGGCTGGGCCTGAACGCCAGCGACGCAGAACATGAGATACAGCCCTATGGATGCTTTCCTCCACATGCTACTCCACCACGCGATGAGCGAGTTGTTTGAGGGTCGATCCGATCTCCAGTTTGGCCTTTCTTGCGTTCACAAGGCTCATTTCATAGAGCCGTGTGTTTTCCACGCTCAAGAAATTGACGGTCGCGCCATCCTCGAGCGCTCCGGGGTATTCGGTCGCTATCAAGGTGTTCTTGCCGGCCATGTTCTTGTAGATCTCCTGCATGAGATCCAGCTCGCCTTTGCCGACGAACAGGATGTTGCAGCGATCGATCACCGCCGAATGCGGCAACTTGCGCACCTCGATGGGCTGCATTCCGATGGTCTTGGTGGAATACTTCTTGATAAGCTCCTGGTACAGATTCGAGCCACCGATCACGCCGATGATGAAGGTCCCGTTGCGCATCGACGGATCGCTCCATTCGACCAACTTGGCGATGTTATAGATGTAGCTGGCCTGAACAATGGCGTTCGTATCCTTATCGGCCTCGCGCTGCGGAGCTGCACACCATAGCAATGGGGCCACCAAAAGCACCGCAAACCGCTTCCACTTGCCGAACTGTCCGAACGAACCTCGCATCCTTGGAACCCATGCGGCCGGCTAATACCATGCCGATCCGCAGATCTCAAGGCAAAGTAGGGGACCAGCTGAGGGTCACCGGGTGCATCGAACGGTCATCTATTCACACGTTCGTGTTGGTCGCCGGAGCGCCTGCGGCTCCAATCAGCCTTCTTCGATCGGAGCAGAACCCAGGCTCTCGAGGTCCCGGTCAAAGAGATAAAGTCCCCCCTTGTCCGAACCGATCATGTTCAGCTTGTCAAGCAGGGTCCGGGCAAGCGCCTCCTCCTCGATCTGTTCACTGACATACCACTGCATGAAATTGTGCGTGGTATAATCCTTTTCCTTCAGGCAGCTATCCACCACCTTGTTGATCTCATGGGAGACCTTGGTCTCATGCTCAAAGAGCGATTTGAAGATGTGATCGATGCCCTTGAAGACCTTCGGTGGCTGGGTCAAGGCCGGAACGATAGCCTTGCCTCCACGCTCGTTCACGAATCGGACTAGCTTGAGCATGTGTGCGCGTTCCTCGTCACTATGCCGATATAGAAAGCTGGCCGTTCCGTTCAGGCCTTCCGTCTCGGCCCAGGAGGCCATGGCGAGGTAGAATTGACTGCTTTCCGCTTCGATCTGGATCTGCTTGTTCAGGGCTGCTTCGATCTTCTTGCTCAACATGGTCGTTCGTTCTTGCTGCAAAACTACCACGTGACCGCCGGTCCATCCATCCAGTTCGGGGATCCGACCGTCATGCCGGGTCTTCCGCGGTCCCGGGTCGTTGGTTGTGGCGGTTCATGGCCTGAGCCAGGCCGATATGCACGAAGTCGCGTGCGGCTTCCGCTGCACCTTCCAGAACCTTGGGTAGATCCTTCTTCTCTTGCTCGGTCCAGGGTCGAAGCACGAATTCGCTCTGACGCCCTCTTGGAAAGTCGGCCCCGATACCCACGCGAAGCCGGGCGAAACGATCGGTACCCAGGTTGGCGATAATGTCCGTGAGGCCGTTGTGCCCCCCGGCTCCACCACCACCCCGCAGACGGACCTTGCCGAACGGCAGTGCCAGGTCATCGCTGATCACCAGGATCCGGTCAAGTGGAATGCGTTCCTTATCGGCCCAGTAGCGGACCGCCATTCCGCTCAGGTTCATGAATGTGGTGGGGCGCAAAAGCACATAGCCGCGCCCCCTTGACCGGAACAGGGCCATCTCCGCCAGACGTTCCGAGGACCATGTTGCCTCAGCAAGCTGGGCGATGCGGTCGACCACCAAGAAACCAACATTGTGTCGGGTATCCGCATATTCGGGACCCGGATTACCCAATCCGACAAGGAGGAACTTCACCAGGAACGATCAGTCGGGGCCATGGCCCACAACGGTTCAGTCCTTGGCCTCTTCCTTCGGAGCCTCCTCGGCGGCCTCGGCACCCGCTGAGGCGGGAGATTCAGCCGTAGCAGAGGTAGCCTCCTTCTTCACAGCCGTGATCTTCACGACCACCTCGTCGGGGCCATGCAGCACTTGCAGCTTGGGGAATTGCAAGTCCTTGATGCGAATGCTTTGCCCGAAGTCCACCTCAGTGACATCATATTCCAAATGCTCCGGCAAGTCCGCGGGCAGCCCCTCGACACGCAATTTGCGCAGGCTCACGCTCAGCTTTCCGCCGGCGCGCACGCCCTTGGCCTGACCTACCAATTGCAGGTTCAGGGTCACCTTGGCCTTCTTGTTCTCAGGCATGGTGAGGAAATCCGCATGGAGCACCTTGTCCGACAGCGGGTGGAACTGGGTCTCCTGCAACATGGCCTGGTGTTTGGTGCCTCCCAGGTCCAATTCGATGCGATAGGCCTCGGGCGTGAACACCACCTTGTTCAGCGCTTTCTCATCCACGCTGAAGTGGATGGCCTCGCCGCTGCCGTAAAGCACACAGGGGACTTGTTCGTTGCGCCGCAGGGACTTGGCGTTCTTGGTCCCGATCTCGGTCCGGAGGTTCCCGGAAATGGCTACCTTTTTCATGGCCGTATTGAATTATGCTGTTATGAAGTGCCCGCTGATGGATTCGTGGTCGCGGACGCGTTTGATCACGTCTGCGAACAATTCGGCCACAGAGAGTTGCTTGATCTTTTGGGTATCCCCGCGCTTCTCCTTGGAAATGGGGATGGTATCGGTGACAATGATCTCCCGCAGGGCTGAGCGCTCCAGGACCTGACAGGCTTCGCCGCTGAGCACGGCATGTGTGCACATGGCGCGTACGCTCTTGGCGCCCTGCTCCAACATCATGTCCGCCGCCTTGGCCAGCGTACCGCCGGTATCGACCATGTCATCCACGAGCACCACGTTCTTGCCCTCCACCTCACCGATCACCGTCATCCGCTCCACCTTGTTGGCCACTTTGCGCTGTTTGTAGCAGATGGCCATATCCACGCCGAGGTGCTTGGAATAGGTATTGGCGCGCTTGGTGCCGCCGGTGTCCGGTGCGGCGATGATCAGGTCGTCCAGACCCAGTTGCTTGATGTAGGGCAGGAAGATGCTGCTGGCGAACAGGTGGTCCACCGGCACCTCGAAGAAACCCTGGATCTGGTCCGCGTGCAGGTCCATGGTCATCACGCGGTCCACGCCGGCGGCGGTGAGCATGTTGGCCACCAGCTTGGCACCGATGCTGACACGCGGCTTGTCCTTGCGGTCCTGGCGGGCGTAGCCGAAATAGGGCATCACCGCCACGATACGCTTGGCACTGGCCCGCTTGGCGGCATCCACCATCATGAGCAGCTCGAACAGGTTGTCCGCAGGGGGGAAGGTGCTCTGGATGATGAAGACCAGCTCGCCGCGCACGGTCTCCTCGAAGCTGGGCTGGAACTCGCCATCGCCGAAACGGCTGATGATGACCTTGCCCAGTTGGTTCCCACCTGCCGCAGCGATGCGTTCGGCCAGGTATTGGGTGGCCGAGCCGCCGAATAGTTTTGAGCTTTCCTGCATGGACACCCCGGCGAAAGGGGTGCAAAGGTAGTGATCGTCCGCTGGTTTTCAACGATCGTGGATAAGCTGGGGGTCGGCTTTCGAAAGTTAGCAAACGGCAGTCCGATCATCCCTTTAACCGGAAGACTTCCATTACCCTTCTCAAGTATATCCCGTGGTACCCAAGGGGGAGCGACCGACCCCCCGTAGGGCGGCTCTCCGAATCCATCTGCTCCGCCGCATTTCGCGACCTTCGCGCCCGATGGCCAGGAAGGCAAAAGGAAGGAATGACGGGGACGCGCTGCAAGAGCAGGTGCTCGCCTTGGTGAAACGCGCTGGAAAGGCCGGTATCACCAGCCAACAGTTGGCCTTACGACTGGGCTTGAAGGACAAGAGCCAGCGCTACCGGGTGTTCGATGCCTTGGACCTGCTGCTGGAGCATGGACGTATCCGGTCCGGCAAGAAGGGGCGCTTCCACGCCAAAGACAGCCAGGGCGGACAGGAGGCCACGGGCACCATTTCCATCATTGGCAGTGGAGCGGGGTACGTGAGGCTGGATGGCGACGACGGTTCACGTGACGTGTTCGTACCCGAACGTGCTGTACACACGGCACTGCATGGCGACCGCGTGAAGCTGCGCCTAATGCGCGGACGTGGTGACCGGACGGAGGGGCGCGTGCTGGAGGTGCTGCAGCGGCGACGCAACGATTACGTTGGCGTCATACACCGGCGCAGTGGCCGGGCCATCATGGTGCCGGATGACCAGCGCCTGCAGCAGGTGTTCGCCATTCCGGAGGATGGCCTGCGCAATGCCAAGGAGGGCGACAAGGTCATTGTGGAGCTGAAGGATTGGACCAACGCTCGGGAAGCGCCTCAAGCGCAGGTGACCCGGGTGCTCGGCAAGGCGGGGACCCATGAGGTCGAGATGCACGCCATCCTGGCCGAGTACGGGCTACCCCTGGAATTCCCGGACGCCGTGCTGAAGGAGGCCGAACAGATCAGTGCCAGGCCGCCCGACGATCGAATGTCTGAGCGACGGGACCTGCGCGATGTGACCACGCTGACGATCGACCCGGAGGATGCCAAGGACCTGGACGACGCCCTGAGCATCCGTCGCCTGGAGAACGGCCATTGGGAAGTGGGCGTCCACATTGCGGATGTTTCGCACTATGTGCGCCCAAGTAGTGCCATCGACCAGGAAGCCTTGTCCCGGGCCACCTCAGTGTACCTGGTCGACCGCGTGGTGCCCATGCTGCCTGAGGTGCTGAGCAACGACCTGTGCTCCTTGAACGCCGACACCGACAAGCTCACTTTTTCGATCCTCTTCGAACTGAACGACCAGGCGTCGGTGGTGAAGGAATGGATCGGCCGCACCGTGATCCGCTCGGACCGGCGCTTCGCCTATGCCGAGGCGCAAGCCATCATTGAAGGTGGCGACGGACCCCTGAAGGACGAGGTCCTTCAACTGCATTGCCTGGCCCAGGTCTTGCGCAAGGACCGCTTGAAGGCCGGCGCGCTGGAGATCATCAGCAATGAGGTGCGCTTCAAACTGGATGACAAGGGCGTGCCGCTGGAGGTGTACGAGAAGGTGATGGGCGAGGCTAATTGGCTCATTGAGGAGTTCATGTTGCTGGCCAATAAGCGCGTGGCGGCCTGGGTCTCGGGCGAAAAGAAGAAGGCGGCACCGCCCTTTGTGTACCGGGTCCACGACCTGCCCGACCCGGAGAAGGTGGCCCAGTTGCGCGCATTGGCAAAGAGCTTCGGGCATGACCTTTCCACCAAGCGGGAAGAGGATCTGCCGCACGCGATCAACCGCCTGTTGGGCGCCATCCGGGGCAATGAGGAGGAGGACATCATCCGGCAGGTGGTGATTCGTACGATGGCCAAGGCGGTGTATACCACGGACAACATCGGCCATTTCGGGTTGGCCTTCGCGCATTATACGCACTTCACCTCCCCTATCCGCCGTTACCCCGACCTACTGGTTCACCGGGCATTGGCGCACTACCTGGCCAAAGGTGCTCCTTTGGACAAAGAGAAGCTGGAGGTGAAATGCGTACATAGTTCGGCGATGGAGAAGCGGGCCGCGGATGCGGAACGCGCGAGCAACAAGTACAAACAGGCCGAGTACCTGCTTTCGCGCATCGGGGAGGTCTTCTCGGGCACTGTGAGCGGAATCACCTCCTGGGGGGTTTATGTGGAACTGGACGAGAACCATTGCGAGGGCATGATCCCCCTGCGCGAGCTCCGCGGGGACCACTACCGCTTCGATGATGCGCGCTACCGCCTGGTCGGGACACGAACGGGGAACACCATCCGTTTGGGGGACCCGCTAACGGTGAAGGTCCGAGCGGTGGATATGGACCGCAGGCAGGTGGACCTGCTACCGGTCCAGGAATGATCAGGGAAGATCAGACGAGTTTCAGGCGCCGGGCCAGGTCGTCCTTGTAGCTGCCGCCGATCGGGACCACCTTCTTATCATCCTCCAGAATGAGGTTGGGCTGTTCGATGGCCACGATCTTGTCAATGCGGACGATGAAGGAGCGGTGCACCCGCGCGAACTCGTTCTCCGGCAACTTGGCCTCGATGTCCTTCATGGTGCTGTGCACCGTGTAGCGGGTGTTCAGCGTATTGATGACCACATAATCCTTGAGCGCCTCGATGAAGTAGATGTCGGAGATCCGCAGCTTCACCAGGCGGGAATTGCTTTTTACGAAGAGCAGGTCGTTAGCGGCATTTCCGCCTTCCACCAGCGAGAAGAGCAGGTCACGCTCCTTCAGGACCTCGGCCTCCTTCTTGTGCTTGTACAGGGCCATTTCGATCGACGTGTGGATGTCGATCTCCTTGAACGGCTTGATGATGTACCCGTAAGGCTGGGTGACCTTGGCCCGGCTCAAGGTACTTTCGTCGGCGTACGCGGTCAGGAAGATGACCGGTATGCTGGTCTCGGAACGGATCTCTGTCGCTGCTTCGATCCCGTTCATCTCCCCCTTCAACATGATGTCCATGAGGATGATGTCCGGCCGGGTCTCAATGGCCAGCTTCACGGCCTGTTCCCCGGTCGAGGCTGCGCCCACGACATGATAGCCCAGCTTTTTCAAGCTGTGCTGGATGTCCTTGCTCACAATGCTTTCGTCCTCGACCACCAGGACGTTCGTCTGCGCCATGATCGCGTCAGTTGTTACGTTCAAAAGTAAGCAAATAGCGCACCCCCTCACCTTGGATACGCTCCAGTTCTGCGTCCAATTGTTCCACCAGCGTATGCACCAATTGAAGGCCCAGATTGGCGTCCCGCTCCAGCTCAAAGTCCTGGGGCATACCCACTCCATCGTCACTGATATCGAAACGGACCCGCTCGTCCGAGGTGTTCAGGGCGATACGTATGGTGCCCTCCCGGCCGTTCGGGTAGCCATGCTTCAGCGCGTTGCTGATCAATTCGTTCAAGATCAAGCCGCAGGGTATGGCCTGGTCGAGCACCAGCTCCACCTTGTTCAGGTCCGTTTCCAATGCGACCTTCCCGCTTACGCTGTAGCTCATCATCAGGTTACGCGACAGGCGCTCCACGTAGTCGGCCAGGTCCACGCTACTGAAGTTCTTGTTCTGATAGAGGCTCTCATGGATGAAGCTCATGGAGCGTATCCGGCCCTGACTTTCGCGCAATAGCTCAAGCATACCCTGGTCCTCCCCCACATACGCCGTTTGCAGGTTGAGGATGCTGCTGATGATCTGCAGGTTGTTCTTCACCCGATGGTGCACTTCCTTGAGCAGAACCTCCTTCTCATGCAGGCTCTCCCGAAGTTGTTTTTCCGCAGCTTTTCTGTCCGTGGTACCATAGGCCAAACAGCTGATCTCCGAGACCCGGTCGTCCTGCTTGATCGGGTTCAGGAAGACCTCGACCCAAAGGGGGGCGCCGCTGGAGTCACGCAATTCAACTTCGAACTGTTGGGGTTTGGCCTTGAGTGCCGCTTTGAAGTGTTCCTTGATCTTCGGTTGTTCTGCGCCGGCGACCAGTTCGAGCATCTGGTCCATGAAGGTGCTTCCTACTTCGAGCTCAAAACCGAAGGCCTCCAGGGCCGATCTTCTGAAATGCTCGTTGAGGGATGTGATCCGGTATTGGCCGTCCATGGTCCAGATCATCATGTTGGCCGAGTTCCCGAATATGGCCGCCAGACGACCTGCCTGTTCGCGGACGACCTGCTCGGCCAGTTTCTTGTTCGTGATCTCGTGCCCCAAGCCGAAGACCTCCACCACGGCTCCGTTCTTGTCGAAGACCGGGCTTAAAAAGACCTCGTTGCTGACGAACCGGCCGTCCTGATCGGTCCGTTCGGTCTCGAATCTCACAGGCTTTCCGGCGAACGCCTGCGCATACTTGGTCCGCCAGAAGTCATGATAGTCCGCGCTGGCGAATTGCTTCCGGGGTTTTTCCGGGTCCTTGTTGATCTCTGGTTTGGTCCCGTACAAGCGTTGGATCATTTCGGCATAGCCCCTGTTGAAGGAGGTGAGCGCGATCCGCTTGTCCACGGTCCAGAACATATGATCCTTGCTCTCGAACAAAGCCTCCAGTTTGGCCATTTGTTGTCTTGCCTCTTCCTGGGCCCGACGCACGTTGGAAACATCCCTGAGAATGCTGCGCGTGGCCACCACTTCGCCGTCCGACCGGCCCGCGTTCACATTACCCTGGACCGGGACGCGTCTGCCATCCTTGGCCAGGAAGATCGCCTCCACATGGTGCTGGCCGGTCCCCCTCATCACCTCTTTGAAGATGTCCTGACACTTTTCCAGATCCTCCGGGGCTACCAGGTCCCAAATGCTAAGCGATGTCAGTTCCTCGTCCGAATAACCTAGGGTCTCCTTCCATGCTTTGTTGACGTATTGGAAGGAGCCATCCAGCGCAACGCTCTGGATCAGGTCCGTTGCGTTCTCGAACAGGTCCCGGTATCGTTCCTCACTTGCCCGAAGGGCCTCCTGGTCTTTCTTGGACTGTGTAATGTCGCGGCTTACGCCCATGGAACCCAACAGCCTGCCCTCACGATCGAACAACCGAGATGCCGCGAGGAAAGTGGTGAAGGTCCTGCCTTCCGCATCCACGTTCTGTATCTCGCCCGCGTAGGCTCCATGCTCGTTAAGCTCCCGTTGGACCTTTTCGTATTCCTTGGGGTCGGCATAGAGCATTTCGGAGCTACGACCCAGGACCTGATGCGCTTCGTACCTGAACTTCACTTCGGCCGCTGGGTTGAATTCGGTGATGGTCCCGTTCACGTCGACCGCAATGATGAGGTCCAGGGAACTGTTCACCAGGCTCCGCGCGAATCGTTCGGTGTGATCAAGCTGGTGTTGAGTGCGTCTATGCTCCTCGATCTCGCGCATCAGGACCGTGTTCATTTCCTCGGCCACCTCCGCCCGCATTCGCTCTTGGACAAGTCGCTCCTCCGATGCGCTGTCATGCAGTCCGACCTGCAGTGCCGGCCTGCCCTCATGGAGCGTCGTTCGTGCTTCCAGAACGACCCTTCCGGTCCCCGATCCAGAGGTGCTCAATTCCACCTCCACCGGACCACAAGGACATCCGTTCCGGACCATTTCCAGGACATGGCGTTCTGTTCCATCACCCGAAAGCACAGAGGACCATCGCTCACCCGGTTTGATAGCGGGATGCATCGCCATGGCCGAAGGATTTGCATAGCGCACGATCCCGCTTTCCACGATCACGATCCCATCACGGACCTGTTCCACCAACCTGCGGTAATTGTCCAACAAGGTCTGCTGTTCGATCTCCGCCTTGACACGGTCTGAAATATCGATGAGCGTTCCCTCAATGGTCGGTCCATCCTGCTGTGATCCGACCAAATGCACGTTCTCCAACACATGAACCGCCCTACCTGACGCGTGCTTCAGCTTGACCGCGTAATTGATCAATCGTCCGGTCCGTTCCAGTGCGTTCAAATAGGACTCGCGTTCCTCCTCGCTGAAATACAAGGAACCGGTGGATCGTTCCATCAACTGCTCGGGATCATCGTATCCCAGGATCCTGGCAAGGCTGGCGTTGCACTCCAGGATCCGTCCGTCCAAAGTGCTTCGGAACACTCCGGCCATGTTACGGTCCACCAAATGCTCGTACCGTTCCTTGAGCTCGTTGAAGGAGCGTTCCAATGCTTCCAGGGCCGCCCTCGAACCCGTTGCCGCTTCTCGCGCTGAGCTCATCACTGGCGGATCGGACGCGGTATCACTGTATTTCTGAACTGGATGGAGTGGGCAATCTCTCCCCATCGATCTTCACCTCAACACCATTCCTGTACTTGATGGTGAGGATCAATTCACCCAACTCCGAGTAATGGTCGAAATCGCCTTGTTCCAGGCCCATCACGAAGCGCCCCTCCAAGCGAAGCTGACCGTTCGGCCAGTAATACTTGTGCTTTCCGTGCGGTTCGCCGTCGACAAAGGATCCCACGAAGTGTTTTTTCCCATTATCGTACAAGTGTCTCCATTCGCCATGCTTGTTACCTGCGCGGTACTCCCCTTTTTCGTTGTGGTCCCCCACCTGATAGGTCCATGGTCCTTCGCGAAGCCCATCGATGTACTCCCCCTGTGTGATCACATTCCCCTCGGGATCGTACTCCACGGACATACCATCCTCACGACCCTTTCGATAATTCTCCTCGCGATGTAGCGCTCCATCCGAATAATACCATCGCCATAGGTTCGAAGCAAGACCGTTCTGATACTTTCCCTTCTGTTCCACCGCACCACTGCGATGATAGAACACCCATTCTCCTTCCCGCTTTCCATCCTTGTACTCCCCTTCTGCCCGCTTCTCCCCGGTCGAATAATACTCGACCCAGACACCTTGCGGGGCACCACGCTCATCCACTGCCCCTTCACCAAGAAGCTGATCGTTCGCGTAAATAGCAGCGGATCGGATATTTCCCTGCTGATCGAACTGCTTGAACAATCCTTCCCTGGTCCCTTGTTTCGAATAGCTGCCCACAGAGGCCACCCGCCCATTGGCATGATACGTGTTCTTGATCGATAACATCATCGATTCCTTGGCACCTGGATCGATACGATCCAGATCGAATTTCTTCAGGTCCTTTAGATTCCCATTTGGATCATACTCCTTATAGATCCCCTGACGCATATCATCGACATAATTACATTCCCATTTTATATTACCATTCGGATGGAACTCCTTCCAGGGTCCCTGCTTCGATCCGTTCTTGTCGGTGCGGTTGATCTCTTCCCGCTTTCGCATCATACCCTGTGAATAGACCATGATACCGATGATCCGTCCATCGGTTCCATACTCCAAACCACGTCCATCTTCCTTACCATCCACATAAGGTACCTGTTTGTGAACCTGACCATTCGGATGGAAATAGGAGCTGAGACCGTGTTTCACATCATTCGCATAGATCTCCTCACTAAGCACCGTTCCATCCGCAGCATACTTCCTGGTAGGTCCGGACTTCTTGTCCTGCTCATAAGTGATCTCGGTCATCAAAACACCATCGGGTCCATAGAACTTCCATAGACTGTCCAATAGGAACCTATCCCGGTTCCCTTCAGATCGCAGCTGTCCGTTCTCATAATAGTTCCTCCAATAGCCTTCCGGCCTGCCGTCGACCAAGTATCCCTCACTGCTCAACACGCCATTGGGATGATAGAATTGTTTGAAGCCATTCTCTCCATCCTGAGCGGACAAGGTAAAGACAGCCAGCATGGCCGAACCCCAAGTCAACGCCTTATTCCAGAAGGTATTCATGAAATAAGTTAAAGGTTATTGATGATGTAATATGGGCTGTTCGATCTGTGGAAGATCAAGTGTTCGATCGGACGGATAGATGACCTTTCAAAAATAATCCACCGGGGATCAACCACTGTTGATCCTAAATTCGAGGTGCTTCATGCTGAACGACAAGTGAATAGGGATCAGTATCCACGATCGTGGAAAATCGCGCTGCGTTGTTCCTTGGGTATCCCCAAGCTCGGATCCATCATGAAGGACGTTGAAGACCGGTTCGATCAAGGTCGTCAAGTTTTCTTGCAGTTGACGATCATGTTCGGTAAGGGATCGTGCAAAACGCAAGGATGAAGGAAAGTTGTTGCGAGATGTACACGCTCATGAACACGATCTCACGATCGATCGTTCGAAGCGCCTTCACCCGAGGTCTATCTTTGGCATATGTCAGGAGAACTTGCTCCACGGGTCGCGTTGGGATCAGATCATGCGGGCTATGAACTGAAACAGCATTTAGCTGAGCATTTGGGAAAGCTTGGTGTTGCTGTCGAGGACATGGGTGTGTACACCAGCGAAAGTGCGGATTACCCTGAGCCCGCCCATGCAGTGGCCAACGCCATCGAGAACGGAAGCGCGGAGTTCGGGGTATTGGTCTGTGGGAGTGGCAACGGCGTGAACATGGTGGCGAACAAGCACCTAGGAGTGCGTTCCGCGATCGCGTGGAACAGGGAGGTCGCCGAGCTTGCCAGACAGCACAATAATGCGAACGTTCTGGCACTTCCTGCACGGTTCATCGAACACAAGGAGGCCTTAGCTGCGCTTGACGCGTTCCTGGCGGCTAAATTCGAGGGCGGTCGTCATCAGCGCCGAGTGTCAAAGATCGAACCCTGATCTAGAGGATGATGCGCATTTCAAGAGCAGTATGTCATTGCTTTCTATTCGGCTCGTTCTCGGTTGGAACGCTTGTCGCACAGCAGGATAGTCTGGCGTTGCGCTATGCAAGAACCATCACTCAAAGCGATCTGATGCGTCATTTGACTATCCTGGCCAGTGACGAATACGAAGGACGTGAATCAGGTTTGAAGGGACAGAAGCTTGCGGCAGCGTATATCCAGGAACAGTTCGAAGGTTTTGGTATACCGCCCGTACCCGATGCCGAGCTTCATGGCTTGGCCGGCGGGTACCAGCAGCCTTTTGAATTGGCCGTTCGTACACCAGGCGGAGTGGTGCTCCATGTGAATGGGGAACCTTACCGGTTCCTGGATGACCTCGTGTACTTCAGCGAGAAGCTGGAAGGTGAGTTGCAAGTGGAGGATCCCTTGATCATCGCCGCGCCGAATGAACTCGACGTCATTCCCAGTGACCAGCAGCTGAGCGGTAGAGTGGTCTTGTTCGTCGATCGCACCTCACCCGGACCCGGAGATAAGCCGTCCGCGGAGCTAATGAAGTGGATCACTGAGACGGGCAAGAAAGCGGAGGAGAACGGTGCCAAGTTGGTCTTATTGGCAACCCCCAGTTTCGATCGCATCAAGGATACCTACGCGAACTATCTGCGCATGTCGCGCATGGAGCTTAAGCAGGAGGGTAGAAAGAAGGCGAAGGGGGTCCAGGTGATCGTAGTGTCCCCCGCGGTGGGAAACGCCATCCTCCAGCATGCTGGGTTGGATATGAAGAAGGCTGTGAAAAAGAGCCGCAGAAAGAGGTTGGAGCGGTCGGCCAACTGTACCTTGAAAGCGACAGGTGTGAGCCTCATGAGCACCTTGGTCAGCGAAAATGTGCTTGGCTTCGTGAAGGGGAGTGAAATACCAGATGAGGTCGTGGTGGTCACAGCGCATTACGACCATATCGGCGTACAGGATGGGGAGGTGTATAATGGCGCGGATGACGATGGGTCCGGTACGGTGGCCCTGCTCGAAATGGCCGAAGCGTTCTCCCAAGCAACTCAGGAAGGTCATGGACCGCGCCGGAGCATCCTGTTCATGCCGGTAAGTGCCGAGGAAAAGGGCCTGTTAGGGTCTGAGTACTACAGCCAGAACCCGGTGTTCCCCCTCGAGAACACGGTCGCGAACCTGAACATCGATATGATCGGTCGGTTTGACAGCGCTCATGCGACGAG
Source organism: Flavobacteriales bacterium (assembly GCA_020437905.1). GTDB lineage: Bacteria > Bacteroidota > Bacteroidia > Flavobacteriales_F > PHOS-HE28 > PHOS-HE28. Next base: position 7,243 of record JAGQVN010000074.1, on the reverse strand, counting down.
CGCGCCGTACGTGTACATCATTGGCAGCGATCGATTGAGCAAGGAGCTACATGAATTGAACGAGTCGGCGAACGAGCGTTACGTTGGGCTTGATCTGGATTACACGTTCAATGCCGAGGATGATCCGAACAGATTCTACTATCGGAGCGACCATTACAATTTCGCACGAAAGGGGATACCATGCATATTTTATTTCAGTGGTGTGCATGAGGACTATCACGGCCCCGGGGATGAAGCCGAACGGATCATCTCCGAGCTGCTTGAAATGCGGACCAGGCTGGTTTTCCATACAGCCTGGGAGTTGGCGAACCGCCCTCAGCGAGTGGCGGTGGACATCAAGGAAGAGGAGCCCTGAGCCACCTGCTGTGGCGGCGCCTCGCTGAGCAGCCGCTCCAGGAAATGGTTCAGGTTACGTTTGTAGATGGCATAGTGCTCACCCGTTCCGGGGCCATAGAACCCGGTCCGGATCCGACGCACTTTTCCCAGTCGATCGATGAACAAGGTGGTCGGAAAGCTCATGACATGGTCCAGAAAAGGCAATTTTTCGGCAGCCACTGATTTGCTTGCCAGACCAGCATAAGTAATAGGGTACTCCACGCCCAACTCGTCGCGGAATTCTCGCAGCGCGGCGATGGCCCGTTCATATTGCTCGTACTTCTCGAAGGCGACGGCCAGCACCTCCAATCCCTGATCATGGTATCGGCCATAAACCTCGTTCAATAGGCGCGTTTCGTCCACGCAATTGGGGCACCAGCTACCCATGATCTGGACCATCAAGGGTTTACCAGTGAAGCGCTCATCCTTCGGGGAAAGCTGCCCGCCGTCGATGGAGGGAAAGCGGAAGTCCACCATGTCATAGCCCTCCTTCAAAAAAGTCAGGGAATCCTGGTCGCGAAGCGCGAAGGAATCATTGCGCACGGCATGCCATGGTTCCTCCCAGTGAGAGCCGCTCCAGAAGTGACCGACCAACGTATCGTTCCTGAGCTCCGCCCGGAAAAGGAAGGCATGCGAACCATCGAAACAGGAAAGAAAGAGGGAGTCTTCTCTGACCACCCCCTCAAGGAAGCGGTAGTCTCCCGTCTCGGTGCCGAAGGTCCCGGTAAGCAGATCGCCGTGCTGTTCGAACATACCCAGCGCGTCATAGGCATCCTCTTTTCCGGGGCTGAAATGGGTTTCCCAGGTCCCCGATAGGTCCGCCGCCTCCGTCGTTGCATGAGCGAAGCGCGGAGCCTTGCCGGCGCGGGCCTGAAAAGGGATCCGATAGTCGGGCCCTTTCAGATTGTTGCACCATTCTCCGACCAGAAGGGAGTCATGCTCGATCCGGCACTTGATGGACGAATCGAACAACGGCATGTGCACGAACATACTGTCCCGCCGCACAGTAACATCATGCACCGCGATCCGCTCGGCGCCGTTCATCACCACCCATTCCCAGCCGCCAGCTGCGCTGTCCAATTGAAAAAGAAAGGGGATCGAGGCCGCGTCCAACTGGAGCACGGCGCGCCATGGTCCGATACGAGGGGTCGTGATAGTGTGTATGCCTGGCTGACCATGCCCGCATCCAAGTACGGTGCAGAACAGGGATCCGACCGGTAAGATCAAGCTCAGGGACCGCATGTCGGCGAATGTAGGGCTGTAGGGATGAACAGTGCGGCCCGATCGGACGCTTAAATATCAAACTTGATACCCTGTGCCAGCGGAAGGGATCGCCCGTAGTTGATGGTGTTGGTCTGCCGACGCATGTAGGCTTTCCACGCATCGCTTCCGCTCTCACGCCCTCCGCCGGTCTCCTTCTCGCCGCCGAACGCCCCGCCGATCTCTGCGCCGCTGGTACCGATGTTCACATTGGCAATGCCACAGTCGCTTCCTGCGCAGCTCAAGAAATGCTCGGCCTCATGCAGGTCGGCGGTCATGATCGAGGAGGACAGGCCCTGGGCCACTCCGTTCTGGATGGCAATCGCCTGTTCCAAGTCGCCCTCGTAAGGCATGAGATACAGGATCGGAGCGAAGGTTTCTTGTTGAACGATCGCCATACCGGGATCCACCTCAGCAATGGCGGGTTTCACGTAACAGCCGCTCGCGTATCCTTCACCTTCCAGCACGCCACCCTCCACCAACCACTTCCCTCCTTGTTCATCCACGGCACGGAGCGCCTCGAGGTACAATTCCACGGCATCGCGATCGATCAGCGGACCCACGTGGTTCGCCTCATCCAGGGGGTCGCCGATGCGAAGTTGCTTGTACGCGTTCACCAATGAATCCTTGAGCTCATCATAGACATCCTTGTGCACGATCAGGCGGCGGGTGCTGGTGCATCGCTGCCCGGCGGTCCCGACCGCCCCGAACACACTTGCCAAAAGGGCCATCTTAAGGTCTGCCCGATCGGAAATGATAATGGCATTGTTGCCACCCAACTCGAGCAAAGACCGACCGAGCCTTGCACCCACGGCCGCTCCGACCGCCTTGCCCATGCGCGTGCTACCCGTTGCGCTGACCATCGGGATGCGCGTATCCGCAGCGATCCATTCGCCCACCTCGCGCCCGCCGTTTACCACGCAACTGACACCCTCCGGAACCTGGTTCTGTTCAAATACCCGCTGCGTGATCTGCTGACAGGCGATGCTGCAGAGGGGTGTTTTTTCGCTGGGCTTCCAGATACACACGTCCCCACAGACCCAGGCCAGCATACTGTTCCAGCTCCAGACCGCCACGGGGAAATTAAAGGCGGTGATGATCCCGACCAGGCCGATCGGATGCCACTGTTCGTACATGCGATGATCAGGGCGTTCACTGTGCATGGTCAGCCCATGCAACTGACGGGAAAGTCCGACCGCAAAGTCGCAGATGTCGATCATCTCCTGCACTTCGCCGAGGCCCTCCTGGTAGCTTTTGCCCATTTCGTAGCTCACCAACTTGCCCAGATCGGCCTTGTGCGCTCTCAGCGCCTCGCCGACCTGCCGAACAACCTCACCCCGCGCAGGCGCAGGCCACTTACGCCAGGAGATAAAGGCCTTTTGGGCGCGTTCTACCACCGCGTCGTATTCCTTGCGACCGGCGATCCTGACGGTAGCGATCGAGGAGCCGTCGACCGGGGAGAAGGAGGAAATGGCCCCGCCTGCCCCCGAGAGGGTTTCGGCGCCTGTGGAAACGCCATTGTTCTCTTCACGGATGCCGAGCTGGTCGAGAATGTCCAGTATGGGCGAGGTGGTCACTGTGCTCATGGTGCGAAATTGGGTTGCAAAGGTAACCGGACCTTTGCTGGTCAGGGGCCGTTTGGGTTTGCTAATCAGGACCAAGGAACACTGCCCACCCGTAACTTTCTGATCAACAAGCACTTACATAAAGCCCCGCAGGATGGCCCAGATCGCGCGATGATCAAGTCGGAGGGGTTGGATACCGGAGGAGTGTGTCGGATGGGCCAGGAAGCAGGAAAATGACCTCCCTAGACCTTCTCCTTGATAGCTACGAAAACGGAAGTGGATCCCGGGCGCTTGCCGAACAAAGCGAGCATGGCGGACCAAGACCCCTTTAGCGCTCCAAGAACGAGTGAAGCCAGAGTTCCGCGCCCTCGGTACTGTTCGCTGAGAAGCGCAATGTAGAACCCATCCATGGGGAGAGTAAGTGTGCGCTTCAAGGTGTATCCGTGCTCACGAAGAAGAAGTTCGATGTCCGTTCTTCGGAAATGCCAAAAATGGCGTGGAACGTCATACGCGGCCCAAAGTGAACCGTAGTGATCGGCGTCCCAGCTTTCCCGGTCCGGTACTGCTATGATCAGTTGGCCGCCTATGACTTGGCTTGCGTAAATGCGTTTCAGCGTGGCCCTTAGGTCGGGCAAGTGTTCCAACACATGCCATAGGGTGATCACGTCGAACTGTTCGCGAGCAGGAATATCCGCCAATGCCGGTTTGACCGCGAGTTGGTGCTGTTCGCCAGCGAAGGTGCGTGCCAGCTCACTGGGCTCCACTCCGCTGACCAAGAAACCCCGGCGCCTCATGAATGCCAGGAACTCACCTGTTCCACAGCCCAGGTCCAGGAGTTGTCCCGAAGTGTGGTGTGTGGCTACCAGCCGGTATTTTTTTCGCAGGGCCAGTTGCCTGGCCCGTTTGTACAATGCGGGGAGCAGACCCTTGCCTTGGGCATTGTGGGATAGATAATTGTCCGATCGATAATAAACGCCGATGCGTTCGGCAGATGGCCTGGGCCATGTCATTCGGAAACCGCAACCATCACAATCATGGAGTTGAAAGCGCTCTTGAGAGATGGCACGGTCCTGGACATCGAGGGTGTGACGCGAGGCGCCGTGCCTACAGATGGGACAAATGGGAGGGGAGGTGGGTTCCACGTGGAACGATCCTTAGCGGCCAAGGTAGACCAAAAGAACGTTGAGGTCCGAGGGGGAGATGCCACTGATCCGCGCGGCTTGACCGAGGTTGCCAGGGCGAACCGAAGAAAGCTTCTGACGCGCCTCCATGCTCAGCGCGCTGAATCGGTGATAATCCAGATCGAGGTCCAGGGGTATGTGGTCCAACCTGGTCAGCCGCTGGGCCAGTTCTCGTTCCTTTTCCATGTATCCGCGATATTTCACCTCGATCTCGACCTGCTCTTCGACCTCGAGCTTTAGCGGACCAAGGCTCTCCGAAGCAGCACAGATCGTGTTGGAAATGCTTGCGATGTCGGCAAAACCCAACTGGGGTCGTGCGAGCAGGTCTATGGCTTTGAGCTTCTGCTTGATCGCGGATGTTCCACGTGGAACGATCACGGGGTTCGCTTGCTCCGGCGCGATGCTCTCCCGGGAAAGCAGATCGGTCAACTTCGAGGTTGCCTCGCGCTTATCCTCGGCCCTTCGAATGCGCTCCTTGCTGGCCAAGCCAAGTTCGAAGGATCGGTTCGTCAGGCGCAGGTCGGCATTATCCTGTCGGAGGTGAATGCGGAACTCGGCCCGGCTCGTGAACATCCGGTATGGCTCTTCGGTGCCCTTGGTTATCAGGTCGTCAATGAGCACGCCGATGTAGGCATCCTCGCGGCCAAGCACGAAGGGGTCCTTATCGTGGGCTGTTTGGTGTGCGTTGATACCGGCCATGAGGCCCTGGCATGCGGCCTCCTCATAACCTGTGGTGCCATTGATCTGGCCAGCGAAGAACAAGCCCTCGACGGACTTGGTCTCAAGCGAATGTTGGAGTTGAGTTGGAGGGAAGTAGTCGTATTCGACCGCATATCCGGGGCGGAACATGCGGGCGTTCTCCAGACCACGGATCTTGCGGAGAGCCTTCAACTGTACCTCTTCGGGCAGGCTCGTGCTGAAACCGTTCAGGTAGATCTCCACGGTACTGCGCCCCTCGGGCTCAACAAAAAGCTGGTGCCGGTCCTTGTCCGCGAATCGATCGATCTTGTCCTCAATGCTGGGGCAGTATCGGGGGCCGACACCTTGGATACGACCGGTGAACAGGGGGCTTCTATCGAAGCCGGTCCGGAGCAATTCGTGGACCTCTGGGCTGGTGTAGGTGATCCAACAGCTGAGTTGTTCCTCTAGCTCGGATGTTCGGTCAAGGAAGCTGAATCGTCCGGGATCAACATCCCCTTTTTGCTCTTCCAGAGACGCGTAGTTGATGCTTCGACCATCCAATCGGGGAGGCGTTCCGGTCTTCATGCGTCCGGCATCAAAGCCGAGTTCGACCAGTTGTTCAGTGATCCCCCTACTGGCCCCTTCGCCAGCTCGACCGCCTCCGAGTTGTTTCTCACCAATGTGCATGATCCCGTTCATGAAGGTGCCACTGGTCAGCACCACGCACGCTCCTTCGATGGTGCGTCCAAGGCTGGTACGCACCCCTTTGACCCGTCCATCTTGGATCAGCAATCCTTGGACCATGTCCTGCCAGAAATGGACGCGCTCCGTATGCTCTAGCATTTGCCTCCAAGTCGATGCGAAGAGAGCCCTATCGTTTTGGCTTCTGGGGCTCCACATGGCGGGCCCCTTGCTGCGGTTCAGCATGCGGAATTGGATCGTGCTGAGATCCGAAACGATCCCGCTGTAACCACCCAGCGCATCGATCTCACGGACGATCTGACCTTTCCCGACGCCACCCATGGCCGGGTTGCAACTCATCTGTCCGATAGCACCCATGTTCATGGTGACCAACAAGACCCGGGAGCCCAGATTAGCTGCTGCGGCTGCTGCTTCGCAGCCGGCATGTCCGGCGCCCACCACGATCACGTCGTATCGCTCCATCACTGCCATGTTCCACGTGGAACGATCATCTCAGGTCCGCCCGGCAAAGGTAATCCGCACGCACGGCGCAGATGCTACTCGAGGACGCATGCTGAGTGAGCTGTACTGCACACAAATGGCTGATATTCAGAGGGTTGATGCATAGTCCTCAAGCCAGCGATCCTCCTGTTCACGCATTCGTCGCCTGGCATCCGGGCGCTTGTCCGTGTAACCCAGGAGATGAAGCACACCATGCACCATCACGCGACGCAACTCTTCCTGAACGCACAAGCCCAAGTGGCGGGCATTCTCACGAACGCGGTCATAGCTGATGAGCACATCCCCGGATACGCCCTCGGCCCCATCATCTTGAAAGGTGATCACATCGGTGAGTTCATGGTGGTCCAGGTACTTGATATTATAGCCCAGCAGCCCATCGTCGCTCATCAACACAAAGCACAACCTGCCGATGCGCCCATCATGTGCGCGAACGACCCGTTCGAGCCATCTTCTCAACCTGTGACGTTCGCGAAATGCATCGGGTACCGACTGAACGAGAAAGGTGATCGATCGGGTCCTGACCTCCTGCAGTAACGGGGACCGGCGACCTACCATGGAACCAGCCACCCACAAATCCCGGCAACCCGACCGATCATTCCTCCATGGGAGCCAGGCTGAAAGCCAGGGTCACGGTGGAGCCGTTCTCCGCGAACTCCACGGAGCTGGCCAGTGCCCGCATGAGGAAAACACCCCTACCGTGGGGCTTTTCGATGTTCTGAGGATCGGTGGGGTCCGGCAGGTGTTCATGGTCGAATCCCGGACCCTCGTCCGAGATCTGTACGATCAAGTTCCCATCCTTGACCACATGCCCCATGGATACCTTCTTGGAGGGATCTTGCCGGTTGCCGTGGTGGATGGCATTATTGACCGCCTCGGTGAGCGCGATAAGGATGTTCCCGTATTGCGATTCGTGCACCTCCAGTTTGGAGCAGAGGTCATCAATGAACCGCTCAGCGACTTGGATGTTCTCCGCTTTGC
>JAGQVN010000006.1 GCA_020437905.1 Flavobacteriales bacterium | reverse complement strand
GCGGACCCTTGAGGACATCGTTCCACGCTCCTGCAAGTAGCACGACGCGCAACGGTCTATATCGCCTGCCATTTCTGGGACCCTCGTGGTCCGATGATCCTTTCTGCCAAGGACCTGAGCGATGAAGGGCTGGCCCTTCGCGTCATTGCCGATATCAGTTGCGATGTGGACGGACCCATCGCCTCGACCTTACGCGCAACGACCATCGACGTCCCGTTCTATTGGTATGACCGAATGACGGGGAGCGAGGTCCAGGCGCGGAATGAAGGGACCATCCTGGTCATGAGCGTGGACAATCTGCCCTGCGAACTTCCCCGGGATGCTTCGGAGGAATTCAGTGCGGACCTGCTGAAGCATGTGTTGCCTCAACTGGTGGGCGCAGTGGATGGGAACATGATCGACCGGGCCACGATTGCGCGGAACGGCGAACTGACGGACCGATACGGCTACCTTGCCGACTACGCCTCTGGAAAATTGCGTCCGAAGGCCAGTACGTCGTAAATTTCCCTTGGTCTTCCCCAACCCTTGTTGCGCAGTTGACCGTGCGGATGAGCGTCCCTGGACCGGGGCGCTCGTTCCATTTCAGGTCGGTTACGCGAGCCCCACCGTCAGTTCCATGCAGAACTGAGCGCGCTGTCCATCAATGGATGTAGCATGTGCTTTGACCGGGGTGGAGGTCTTTCGTGCGATCGTGAACAAACCGAGTCCTGCTCCTCCCTGTTCGGTCCGTGCCGGATCGTTCAAGAGTTTCAAGTATTGCTCCCGCAGGTCGTGTTCATCCATCTGATTCAAGATCCTGACCCGCTGGTCCAGCATCGCCGCAGTGGTAGCTTGGACCTCGTTGCCAACGACCAACCGGAAGGCTTTACCGGAGCGGACCAGCACTGCGGTCGAAGGCCCACTGTCCATACCATGACGCAGGATGTTCTCCAAGCACTCCACGAGCACACTGATGAGCCGTTTGCGCACCTGCTTGGCATCGCCCGCCCGATCGCATGCTTCGTTCGCCCGAAGCAGCGCCAGGTCAAGCTGATCCTGGCCCATTTCACCCTGGAAGGACCAGACCTGCACAACGTCCTTTTCAGCACGCAAGAGGCCATCCACCTCCTGCATACAAGGGTATTTTCCGGGCATGGCTCCTTGGTCCATCGCTCATTGGATCCCCCCCGTTTACGGAAGAACACGGGTTGAGTTTCGATGAACTATCAAGTGGCCAGCACGACAGGTCCCTTTCCGTCGACGGATCAGGCAACTTGCCGGTCCACTTCTCGCCGCCGAAAGACTGTACCTTTCGAAGTTCCCGAAAACCACCGAACGAACATGTTCCGAACAGTCATGCGCCGGTCATGGTCAACATTGCTGCTGTTGGCGACCGTGTTCTCCAACCCGCTATCCGCTCAGCAATTCATCGAACTGGGTGCAGGAGTCTCCACGAACCAGCCCATCGAATTCCCTGCGCCCTATGGGAACCAACAGAACGGTGCTCGGCATCAGGTCCTGGTGCTGGCCAGTGAACTGACCGCGTTGGGTATGAGCAGCGGCGATATCCTGGGCGTCGGGTTCCATGTCGATGTTCCCCTGGCCGTTCCACTCTCGGACATGACCGTACGCGTGGGTGCTACGTCCGTCAATTCGCTGACCACAGCCTGGGAGACGGGGCTTTCGACCGTCTGGGGGCCGCTCGATCTGAACTCCACCGCAGGGTGGAACGATCACGTGTTCGGAACGCCCTTCTTCTGGGACGGAGTTTCGAACCTGATCATCGAGACCTGTTTCCGGAACCTGGGCTTCAGTCAGAATGCCCAGCATTTCCGTACCCAGACGGGGTTCAATAGTGTCGTCTATCGATCATCGAGCAATACGAATATCTGTACCTCCAACTTCGGCAACCTGAATACCAGCATACAACGCCCGGACCTGCGGTTCATCTGGCAACCGCCGATGGTCGCGCCGGTGGCGGCCTTCACCTACGGCCCTGCGTTCTCCTGCACGGGCAGTGTGCAGTTCACGGATGCGTCCGAGTTCTTTCCCGATTCGTGGGCCTGGGATTTTGGCGACGGCACCACCGACACAGTGCCCGCCCCGCTCCATCAGTACCAATCGGATGGCATGTTCGATGTATCGCTTACCGTGACGAACCCCTTCGGTCAGGACCAGGTCGTGGTACTGGGAGCTGTGGAAGTGAACACGTCCGGCCCGAGACCGATCGATGCCTGCGAGCCATTGAACACGCCGAACATCAACGGGTTCGGTATCCTGGAGGTGAGCTATGCGAATACCGTTCAAAGCTCGGGTGATGCTGTTGAAGAGGGTGGCTACGTGGACCGTTCCTGCCTGCTGGACACACTGATGGTGGGCACCACACTGGACCTGAACGTGATCACGGGGAACGTCACAACGCACAATGTGAAGGCTTGGGTGGATTGGGACGGAAGCGGGACCTTCAGCGCAAGCGAATTGGTCCTGAGCGCCAATTCGGTGAACAACGCCGGCAGCAGCCTGACCGTTCCGACCAGCACCTTGCTGGATACACCCCTGCGATTACGGGTCATGAGCGATTATGACCTCAGTGCACCACTTTCTGCCTGCGTGCCGAGCTCCTTCGGACAGACCGAGGACTATGGGCTGGTCATCATCGCCAATCCCATGCCGCCTGTGGCCCAGTTCACCGCGGAACCCTTGTTCAGCTGTGATGGACAGGTACAGTTCGACGATGCCTCGCTGAACGGACCGACCGGTTGGTCCTGGGACTTCGGTGACGGAAACGGAAGCGGACAGGCCAGTGTGCTGCACACCTATCAGAGCAGTGGTGTGTACACCGTCACCTTGAACGTAACGAACGGGAACGGAAGCGACCAACTCGTGCTGACCGATCTGATCACCGTGGACCTGGATGGGCAATTGGTCCCGGCGCTATGCACGCCCCAGACGGTGAACCATTGTTGCGGCTATGGCATTGACGAGGTGGTCTTCGCCGGGATCAACAGTTCCAGCGCTGATGGCTCTGAAGGGTACCAGGACCGCAGCTGCGGACAGGTGGCCGCGATCGAGGAGGGAGCATTGGTCCCGGTGAGCATCGGCACTTCGGGAGCACTGACCCACGATACCTATATGTGGATCGACATGGACAACAATGGCGCATTCGCGAACAACGAGCTTTTGTTCTTTGCGCTGAGCCAGACCGATCCTTCGGGCACCGTACAGATCCCTGCCGGAACCGTGTTCAATACGCCATTGCGCATGCGGTTGGCAGCGGACGTGATCGGAGAATTGACGGGGCCATGTGATCAACCGCTCCATGGACAGGTCGAGGACTTCTCCGTGATCATCGAGCCGACCACCGCCATACCTGTCGCGTTCTTTTCGGCATCTCCGGTGGTCACCTGCGATGGGATCGTGCAATTCACGGACCTCTCCTTGAACCTCATCGATTCCTGGTCCTGGGATTTCGGCGACGGGACCGGTTCCAGCGACCAGGATCCGCTCCATGTCTATGCCAACCCTGGCGTCTACGACGTGTCCCTGACCGTTTCGAACGCCAATGGCAGCGATACTTATTCCCTGAGCGCCTTGATCGATTTCTCGCCGGACAACCCCTGTGACACTGCGGCCATGCCCGCGAATGGTAACGCGCTCTTGACGGATTGCGCCGGTGTGCTCACGGATGATGGTGGAGTGGATGCAGACTATTCTCCGGGTATGAGCGGTGTGGTCACCATCGCTCCCCCGGGTGCGGAGCTTGTGACCCTCTCCTTCAGCCAGTTCGCCTTCGAGCCCAATTTCGATTTCCTGAGGATCTTTGATGGACCCGATGACCAGGCCCCGCTGATCGGATCGTTCAGCGGCTTGGGGATCGGAAACCTGCCCAATAACGGGATCATCACCTCCACCGGGCCGTCGATAGCCTTGCAACAGGCCGCTTCCCCGGGACAGATGACCTTTGATGGTTTCATCCTCACATGGAACTGTTCCTTCACCTCCATCGAGGAAACGTTCGAACAGGTGGCTTCGGTGTTCCCGGTGCCCACGGAAGATCGGCTGCATGTGCGGTTGACCGGGCCTGCCCGATCAGGTACGATCATCACCATCAACGATCTATTGGGGGAACTTATCGAGAGCAGGGCGCTGGATGCGGGGGATATGCAAGCCATTTTTGATGCACGACCATGGGCCTCAGGGATGTACATCCTCAACATTGCCAATACCGAAGGCCGTTGGTCGCGACCCATTGTGGTCCATTGACCGGCCAAAGCCCATGAACCGTCCCCTCATCCGTTGTCTGTTCTTCCTATGTGTGTTGCTCCTTTCGGGAACGACAGCGCAGGCCACCCACCTGATCGGTGGAAATCTGGGATACAACTACATCGGAGAGACCGCCCCGGGTAGCCAGGTCTACCGGTACGAAGTGTATCTGGAGTTCTTCATGAACTGCGGACCGAACTCGAATTGGGAATCGTTCTACCAGCTGTTGGGGCAGGACTATGGCACGCCACTCACGGCAGGTGTGTACCTGCAGGATCCGCTGGACCCGGATGCGGACAAAGTGAAGTTGCAGGATGCGTTGTTGTTCATCACTGATTCCACCTTGATCGAACCTGACCTGCCCGACAACTGCGTGATCGGTCAAGGTCTATGTACCAAGAAAGGGACATTCGTAGGGACCGTTGACCTGCCCTTGAGCTTCAGCGGCTACCACCTGTACTACCAGATCTGCTGCCGCAACCTGGATATCGACAACCTGTTGAACCCCAATGGCACGGGGATCGGGTACTACGCCTTCATCCCGCCCACCTTGGTGAACAACTCCTCCCCCGAATTCCTGGGGGTACCGACACCCTTCCTATGCACCAGCGACACTACGACCTTCCTCAATTCGGCGGTGGACCCTGACGGTGACCAGCTCATCTTCTCGTTCGAGGTCCCTTACGATTCGTATGTGATCGGTGGTGGATTGATCCAACCACCGAACGTGTTGGGTTGGCCGATCCCCAACGTCGATTACGGCGGTGGCTTCAGCCTGGCCCAACCATTCGGCGCGGGAGGCTATTCGTTCATCAACGGCTCGACAGGTCTCACTCAGTATCTCTCACCCCTGCAGGGGAATTTTGTGGTCGCCGTGGAGGTGAAGGAATTCCGGAACGGCAATTTGATCGGTCGCGTGAGACGTGATCTGCAGTTGCAGGTGATCGCCTGCCCGCCCAACGAGACCCCTGAGGCAGTGGCGCCGATCGTGACCAGTTATTCGGTACTGGCCGGAGATCAGCTCTGCTTCGACATGAACTTCCAGGATATCGATGGCGATTCCTTGGAGCTGATCGCGGATGGGACCATTTTCGACGGAGGCCTGTTCAACCCTCCCGCCACCATCGGATCACCGGTGGCCGGCCTGGCCAATGTGTCCTCCCAATTCTGCTGGGACACGAGCTGCGATCAAGGTCAGGGGCAACCGTATTTGTTCAGCGTAAGCGTGACCGACAATGGTTGTCCACCCAAAACGATCGATCTGGTCTACCAAGTGCAGGTGATCCCGTTCACGGGACCGCAGCAGATCAACGGGCCCGATCAGGTCTGTGCGAACAGCACGGCGATCGGATACAGTGTTGCCGGACAATCCGGAACGCAATACACGTGGTCGATCATTGGCGGCAACCAGGTATCGGGGGGCACCAGCAGTTCGATCACGGTGGATTGGGGGGGAGCTGGTGCTGGGCAGGTCACCGTATTCGCCACCGACTCACTGGGGTGCAGCTCGGCCCCCATCCAGCTGGACGTGACCATCGTACCGCTGCCGCAGGCTTCGGCCGGACCGGATGTGACCATCTGCTCTGGAAGTGGAACGGTGATCGGGGGGACACCCTCCGGCCCTCCGGGCAGTTCGTTCGCGTGGAGCCCGGCGACAGGCTTGAGCGCAACCAACGTCGCCAACCCGACCGCCTCTCCGGCCAACACCACAAGCTACGTGCTCACGGTGACGAACGCTGGCTGCATATCAAGCGATACCCTCCTTGTCCAGGTGAACAGCGCAACGGCTGATGCGGGCCCCGATGTCGCCATCTGTCCAGGTGACACCACCCAATTGCAGGCTTCCGGCGGTGTCCAATATGTCTGGTCGCCGATCACTGGGCTTAGTGACCCAGCTGTGGCCGACCCGCTGGCCTTCCCCTTGGTCACGACCTGGTACACGGTATTGGTAACTGACACAAATGCGTGTATCGCTCCGGATAGCTTGCTTGTGGAGGTACTTCCGCTTCCAGCCGTGGATCCCGGTCCCGACACCACTCTGTGCCCAGGCGATGTGTACGTCCTTGGAGGGGCCCCGACCGGTCCAGCTGGCAGCACCTACCTCTGGTCACCCACTACCGGGCTGAACGACCCCACCTTGCCTGACCCCACGCTTTCGGTCACTACAGCTGGCACTTACCTCGTGACCGTGACGGCTCCGAACGGATGTTCAGATACGGCATCGGTCGAACTATTCGTGGCCACACCGCCAGGTACCGATGCCGGTCCGAATGTGGTGATCTGCTTGGGGGACAGCATTCAGTTGCAAGGGAACGGCATCGGCTCGATCAGCTGGACACCGTCAGGATCATTGAGCGACCCGACCATCCTGGACCCATGGGCCTCCCCGGATTCTACGACGACATATATCCTGACCATCGACAATGGCGGCGTATGCGTGGGGACGGACCAGGTCGTTGTTACCGTGGACCCTGGCGTGAATGCAAATGCCGGACCCAATCAGGCCTTGTGCCAGGGTGATACGGTCCAGCTCCAGGCATCTGGTGGGCTTACCTACGCGTGGTCGCCACCGACAGGGCTGAGCGATGCGAGTATTGCCGATCCTGATGCGTTCCCCAGCGTGACCACGACATACACCGTGTTGGTTACGAACGTGAATCAGTGTACCGACCTGGATTCGGTGACGATCTCAGTGGCCGAACCGGTCTCAGCCGGGTCGAGCACGACCATCAGTACGTGCGGGAGCGATGATCCGATCGACCTGTTCCCCTTACTCGGTCCGGATGCGGATGCTGGAGGGACCTGGACGCCTGGCGACGTGCATGTGCCTGGGAACGGTGGTGGAACCTATGCGTACATCGTACTTGGGGTAGCACCGTGTCCGAACGATACTGCCGAGGTGGTGGTCCTTGAACCCGATGCTGCTGAGGCCGGTCCGGATGCCTCGATCTGTCTTGGGGATACTGCACAGTTGACCGCGACCGGAGGCATAGGTTATTCCTGGAGCCCGGTCGATGGGCTTTCCGATCCGAACGGCGCTACAACGCTAGCCTTCCCGGCGATGACCACGCTGTACACCGTTACCGTGGTGGACAGCCTGGGCTGTGTGACAACGGATAGTGCGACCGTGAACGTGGGCCTGCCCCCCAACGCGGATGCCGGACAGGACACAACGATATGCCTGCTCACTGATGCCCAGCTCGGAGGGAACCCGACCGGTCCCGCCGGGAGCAGCTATTCATGGGCTCCAAGCGCTG
>JAGQVN010000073.1 GCA_020437905.1 Flavobacteriales bacterium | reverse complement strand
GAGTGACCCGCCTGTCCAGCTTATTTCTCTGCTTGGAGGATCTCCGGATCAGCAAGGTTCCTGGTGGGATGAGAATGGGAATAGCTACCCGGACATGTTCATACCAGATACCGCCAGTACCGGGACGTTTATTTATGTGGTTCCTGGTGCAGGGGGCTGTGGGAACGACACTGCAGAAGTGTTCATCGAATTATTTCAGGCACCGAACGCTGGGGTCGGCGGTGCGATCGCGGTATGTGCCACCGACGATGCCGTTAACCTGTTCGACGCACTGGGTGGAACCCCCGACCCAGGTGGAACTTGGGATGATATCGATGCCACCGGCGCCCTGACCGACTCGATCTTCGATGCAACCGCGGTTGCGCTTGGCACCTATGAATTCGACTACGAACTGCCCGCGAACGGAACCTGTCCGCCGGCCTCGGCCACATTGTTGGTAACGGTAGGCCTGGGAGCTAGTGCAGGGGTCGGAGGCAACGACACGGTCTGTGGAGGTGTGGTCCATGACCTGTTCGGGTCCTTGGGAGGCAACCCGGACCTGGGTGGTGTGTGGTCCGATGACCTCGGCACCGGGTCATTGAACGGCTCTGAAGTGAACGCATGGGAGCTTGTTCCCGGAGCGACCACGCCGTTCACCTATACGGTGACCACCCCTGGCTGTGGGGACGTGAGCGCCACGGTCATCCTCGTGGTGACCGAGTATCCCGATCCAGGTATCGGAGGTCCGGTGGTGGTTTGCACTGGTTCATCCCCGATCGCGTTGTTCGATCAATTGGGTGGCTCCCCGGATCCAGGAGGGGAGTGGTACGGACCGAATGCGCAACTTCATGGACCGACCTTCGACCCCCTCTCAGACCCAGGTGGAAGCTATACCTACCTGCTTCCCGGAACTGCACCTTGCAATGACACAACGGCTGTCCTGCAGCTCTTCATTGAGGAGCCACCCAATGCTGGGGCTGACTCTTCGATCGTGATCTGCACGAATGCGGAAGACCTCTACCTGTTCGATGCACTGGGGGGTGAACCCTCCTTGAACGGGACATGGATCGACGTTGACGGGACCGACGCGCTAAGCATGGATACGCTACTCGTTGATTCCTTGGATATGGGGACCTATGAGTTCCAATACTTGGTCTCAGTGATCGGATGCGGTACCGACACGGCAAGGGTACTGGTCCAAGTGGTGGATGGTGTACAGATCGTTGGGCTCAGCAGCGTGTGCAATGAACAGGACCGGACCTATACGGTGAGCTTCACCATTGAAGGAGGTGATCCCGCCAGCTATTCCATCTCGGGGCTGAACGGGTCCTTGAGCCCTTCGGCACCGTACGTCTTTCTCAGCGAAGTGCTCTTCACGGGTCAGGACTTCTATGCCGTGGTGACCGACTCGAATGATTGTGCTGGTCAGATCGTGGAAGGGGTCTCGCCGTGCGATTTCGAGGACGATGTGTTCGTGCCGGGAGCCTTCACCCCCGATGGTGATGGGATCAACGAGACGCTCCAGGTACCCGGTATTGAGAGCTTTCCATCGAACAGCCTCATCATCTTCAACCGGTGGGGTGATGTTGTGTTCGAGGCTTCGGGCTACGACAATCGGACCATCGTGTGGGATGGGACTTCGGACAAGGCGGCTTTCTCAGGCCCACTTCCGGATGGGACCTACTTCTATGTGCTCGACCTCGGTGATGGCAGTGATGCCCGCCGTGGATACATCTATCTGCAGCGATGAAGAAGGCCCTCCCCCTCCTCGGCCTCCTGATCGGCTTGAACGGCGTGGTACATGCACAGCAGGACCCCATGTACAGCCAGTACATGTTCAACACGCTCGCATTCAACCCGGCTTATGCGGGCAGCGCGGATGTCTTTACGATCATGGCCTTGAGCCGCCATCAATGGGTGGGCTTCGAAGGTGCTCCCTCGACCCAGACCTTGGCCTTGCACAGCCCGCTTAAGCTTTCTGGTCTATCCCTTGGTGGGTCCATCATTCATGACAAGCTGGGGCCCACCCGACAAACGGGTGCATTCCTGGATGTCGCTTACCGTATTCGCACAGGCGATAAGAGCCGGCTCTCCTTTGGTCTGAAAGGGGGGGTGAACCTCTTTCAAGCCGACCTGGCCGCGTTGCCGACCGTCGAGTTAGACCCTTCCTTGACGAGCATTTCGAGCAAGCTGCTGCCGAACTTCGGGTTTGGGTTGTTCTGGCATGCCGAGCGCTTTTACGTTGGTCTGGCAGCCCCGAAGCTGTTGGAGAACATGCTTACCGAAGCGGGCTCGAACGTGATCACCACCTCGCAGGAGCATCGACATTATTTCGTCCATGGTGGCTATGTCTTCGATCTGGGGCGGGAGTTGAAACTTAAGCCTGCTGTCATGCTGCGTGCGGTCCAGGGGGCACCGTTCTCGGTGGATGTGAATATGAACGCACTGCTGCGCGAAAAGATCTGGTTCGGTGTGCTATATCGGGTCGGGAATTCGTTCGGCGTCCAGTTCCAATACCAGTTCACGGACCAGCTTCGGGCAGGCTACGCCTTCGACCTGACAACCACTCAGCTGGGGGCCTACAACGCCGGAACACATGAGATCATGCTTAGCTACGATCTCCGGTTCGTGAAAGGAAGGACCATATCTCCACGCTATTTCTAATGCGGTTCCTGGGAGCCATATTGATGCTGATGGCGTTGCTTGCAGGTTCGCCTCTCAGCGGGCAAGGCGTGGCCGATGCGTATGTGCGCAGTGGTGACGCCCGATTCCAGCAGATGGCCTATGCACTTGCTGTCGAGGATTACGCTACCGCAGCGGAGCTGGGTGCCGTTAACGAGCATGTGACCAAACGCCTTGCTGAGTGTCATATGCGACTCGGCAACACCGAGGAGGCGGAGCGCTGGTACGCCATCGTGGTGAAGTTCCTGAACCGCGAGCCCAAGGACATGTACCACTACGCTGAGGCGTTGAAGAGCAATGGCAAGTACAACGAGGCCGAGGAATGGATGGATCGCTACCTGGCGACCCTGCCACCCGAAGGAGGTCCGCGACGGAGCAACATCAGCAGTTTTGCGAATAAGTTCAATGAGCAGCAGGACCGGTTCACAGTTTCCAGTGTGTCTGTGAATACACCGTTCTCGGATTTTGGCACCGCATGGTGCGGGCCCGACAAGGTGATCTTCGCATCGGCTCGGAACGAGACCGTGGGAATACAGCGGAGAGCCGCGTGGAACGACCAGCCATTCCTGGACCTGTTCATCGCCGAACGGAGCCGAACGGGAGATCTGTTGAATGCCCGTGAAGTGGAGGGTGGCGTGAATTCCAAATTGCATGAAGGTCCGGCAACATGCAGCGTGGATGGTTCCACGTTGTACTTCACGCGGAACAACTTCTTCAAGGGAAAGGTCTCCAAGAGCAAAACCGGGATCAACCGGCTGGGTATATACAAGGCTCGAGGGGTTGCCGGGGAATGGGATGATGTGGACCGCTTTCTTTACAACAACAGCGAGTGCTCGGTAGGCCATCCTGCTCTTTCACAGGATGGACGATGGCTCTTTTTCGTGAGCGATATGCCCGGCGGGATAGGAGGCAGCGATATCTATGTGTGCCGTGACCTGGGTGGACAATGGAGCGAACCGGAGAACCTGGGACCAGCCATCAACACCCCGTACGATGAACTCACGCCATTTGTCGGGGCGGATGGTACGTTGTACTTCTCCTCGAACGGGCACCCTGGGCTCGGCGGTTTGGACGTGTTCGCCGCACCCCGCAATGAGGATGGGGGGTTCAGTGTGGCTGTCAACGTCGGCTCGCCCGTGAACAGCCCAAAGGATGAGATCTCGTTCATCCTGGACAAGGAGGGGCGCACCGGCTATTTCAGCAGTGACCGACCCGGTGGAAAGGGCGGCGATGACATCTATTCGTTCGTCATGCACTATCCCTTGGAACAGCGGTTCCTGTGCACAGGTGTCGTCATCGATGACGAGGATGAGGAACCGGTGATCCAGGTGGATGTCACGCTGTACGATGATGCCGGGAATGTGGTGGCGACCACCACCACGGATGCCAAGGGCCAGTACTCCTTCGGGGTGAAGAAGAACAGGGAGTACAAGGTGGTGGCAAGGATGAAGGGCCGCTTCGATGGAGAGCAGCACCTGAGCACGGAAGGGATCGAGCGCGAACAGATCATTGCGCGGGATATTCATCTGGTGCCCGATGCCGGCGTATGGTTGCGTGGAACGGTCCGCCTGAAGGATCAGCTGGGGTTCATCCAGGACATGATCATTTCGGTGGTCAATCTGAGCAGTTTTTACTCCGAACAGACTCGTACCGGTCCGGGTGGCGATTTCAGTTTCCGCTTGCAGCCCAATGAGGAGTTCGAGGTGCTCATGGAGAAACCCGGGTTCTATAGCATGAGCGTCCCGGTCAGTACGATCGGTGTCCGTCAGGGCATCATCGACCTGAACCAGGCGCGGGAACTGGCCTTTGAGCGCGTCCAGGTGGGTGTTCCCAATAGCCTGCGGTTCGTTTCCTGGTCACCAGGGGCCGGAAAGGACCTGGACCCCATTGCAAGGACCGAGCTGGATGGATTGGTGGAACGACTGAAGGTGAACCCCGCCTTGAAGGTGGAGGTGGCCGTGCACAGCGATGCGCGTGGTGATGCAGAGAAGGACCGCCTATCCACTCAGAAGCGAGCTGAGGTGGTCGCGGACTACCTAAAAAGCAAAGGGGTCCCCAAGGACCGGTTGGTGGCGAAAGGCTATGGCAACTCGAGGTTGCTGAACCATTGCGTGCCGGGCGTACAATGCTCGGAGGAGGAGCACTTGGTGAACCGGCGTGTGGAATGGACCGTCCTGGACGTGGTTCAGTGATCGGGATCACAGCTCCTTGGTGGGCTTCTCTGTAGATTTGGCACATGCAGTTCAGGAATATCCTCTTTGCTCTGGTCCCCGCCCTTGCCATCGGATGCATCGGGGGGAACGCAAGCGCGCAATCCCAAGAGTGCGATCCGCAAGTCTTTGAAAGCAAATTCCAGGAATTGGGGGGCACACTGGTGGACGTTCGAACACCTGACGAATGGCGCAGCGGGATCATCCCAGGGGCCAGGCTCATTGAGCACGGTTCGAAGGATTTCGCAACCAAGCTGGCCGAACTGGACAAGGACGCTCCGGTTTTCGTGTACTGCGCAGCCGGTGGCCGCAGTTACCGTACGGCCAAGTACCTGACCGGCCAAGGCTTCACGCAGGTCTACGACCTGGTCGGTGGCATTGAGGCCTGGAAAGAGTCGGGGAGGTCCGTGGTGGACCCTGGCAAGGCCTCGAAAGAGTAACCTTGCTCCTGTAGATCGGTCAAGACCCTGGGTAAGGCTTCACGCAAGCGAGGCCAGGCCTTGACGCTGTCGTGGAACACCACGATGGAGCCGTTCCGTGCATGGAAAAGGACATTCCTCGCGCACCGATCAGGTGAACAACGCGCGTCGAAATCACCGCTGAGGACGTCCCACATGACGATGCAATAACGCCGAGATAGCAGGTGCATTTGATGCCGATTGAGCCTCCCGTAGGGCGGTCGGAAAAGGTGTGTCGCCAAGGCGTTTTGGCAGCTGATTACGCTGCGGAAGTAGGCGCGGTCCTGTTCCTTCCTGCCGTTCCGATGGTCCCAGGTGTGCCCCCCGATACCATGCCCTTCCGCGCGGATCCGTTCCACCAGTTCCGGATATGCATCAGCGTTACTGCCCACACAGAAGAAGGTCGCCTGGGCACCATGTGACGCCAATCGATCCAGGACCCATGGGGTGGCTTCCGGCACCGGCCCATCATCGAATGTCAGGTACACGACCTTTCGGTCCCGGTCACCATGCCAGAGCAGCTTGGGGTACAACCAGCTGACGGGCGCAGGTGTGCGAACGAGGTACAACTCAAAAGCGCATGCGCGAGACCTTTCGTCCGGCCTCGTCCAATTCGGTCAACTTGGCTTGATAGGCCAGCTCAATGCTGTCCATGCGGGCGCGGAGCTGTTCGCCCAGTTCCTTCTGCTTGTGGATCACATCCGTGTTGTTCACCAGACGATCCAATACGGCGAACGTGATGGACATGTCATTGCTGACCTTCTCGGCGAACTCGGGTTCCAAGCTCATGTAATAGGCCATATTCTCGTCCATGATGTCAAAGAGGCGCTCGGTGATGGCATTGGCTTTATCCATCTCGCCAGCCTTGTAGTACGATTCGATGAGGGTAAGCACGATCCGGTCGTAGGGCACGTTGCGCTCAGGCATTTTGGTCATGGCCAGGTCCAGCACATCAATGGCCTTGTCCTTCTTCCCCTCTTCGACCAGGGCATCAGCCAGACTGCTGAGCTGCAAGCGCAGGTTCGTGGTCATGCGAATGATGTTCTCGTCCAGGTAGATGTCCTTCTCGCTATCCATACCTCCCCATAGGAACTTGTCCATCACATTGTCATACATGATGTCCGTGGCAACACGTCCGTAAAGGTTCGGGTTGCGGTTGTTCGCCTTGATGGGGACAAGGCGGTAGGTCAGGCCCTCCAGCTGGAAGTAATCCTGCAGGTTGATGTAGCTGTCCGGTCCCGTGGTCACGGCAAAATAGATGGGCCGGTCCCAATTGAAATTCGCGAGCAGGTCCATCACCATGAAGTGGTTCTTCAACAGCACCTGCTTCTTGATCTGCCACTCCACCGCATCCACGATCAGGGCGGTGTCCTTCAGGGCCACGGTGCCGTTCTGCACGACCTTGGCACTGTCCACAGTGATCTTGAACTTGTCGGTGGGGAAGTAGGCATCCTTCATGGAGCGCTGGAAGAGCGGCTGCATGTTCTTGTCGTTGGTGGCGAACTCCATGGCCTTCTTGATGTCGATGTACAGGCCTTTCGGGTTCTGTGAAGGGATCAACGCCACGATATCGCGGGTCCCCTGCCGGTACTTCTCCGGCGCCATGCCGAAGGGCACGGGGTCGCTCTCATAGGCCTTGCGACGCATCTGGTCCGCGTACCAATCCGTGTTCAGCAGGCTGAGGTTCACCACGCGCACGTCCGTTCGAATGCCTTCCACTTCCTGGGCATACCACAAGGGGAAGGTGTCGTTATCCCCGTTGGTGAATAGGATCGCGTTGGGCGCGCAGCTGTTCAGGTAGTCGCTGGCGAGGTCCCTGGCGGGGGTGCGATGTGCACGGCTATGGTCGTCCCATTCTTCGCTGACCATGATGCCTGGTACAAGCAGGCCCAGCATTGTCGCAAGCATGGCCGGTAGCTTGTCATCCTTCAAGCTTCTTCCCAGCAGATGAAAGAGCCCGAGAGCGGCCCCTCCGAGCACTGCTAGATAGAAAATGCTGTACGATACGGCATGGTCATCGCCTGCGATCGACTCCACCAGGAACTTCAATAGCCCCAGACCCAATGCAGCGCCTACGACCATGCCCAGCTCCTTCACCTGCAGTTTGCGTGCAGCATCGAAGAGCGCGAACACGCCCAGACCGATCCAAATCGCGAAGGCATAGAACGAACCCACGTAGGCATAGTCCCGCTCCCGTGGTTGTATCGGGGTCTGGTTCAGGTAGATGACGATCGCGAACCCGGTGAAGAAGAACAACAGCATCACCACGGCCCAATCGCGCGTGTGGCGAACGAGCTGGAAAATGAGCCCGATCAAGCCCAACAGGAACGGCAGCAGATAGAGTCGGTTATACCCCTTGTTATCGGTCATGCTGGAGGGCAGCATGTCCTGGTTTCCCAGTCGTTGCGCGTCGATGGCCTCGATCCCGCTCAGCCAGTTGCCATCGGTGATCCCGCCGTGGCCTTGGATGTCGTTCTGCCTGCCTGCGAAGTTCCACAGGAAGTAGCGCCAATACATCCAATTCAGCTGGTAGTCCACGAAGAAGCGCATGTTCTCGCCGAAGGTGGGCTTGTAAACAATGGTCGGCTTGCCCTGGGCATCGGTCCAACGGACCGGCTTGCCTTGGAAGCCGCTCCAGTTCTTGTACTCATCCTCGTGGTGCTTCTGGGAGCTGTACATTCTGGGGAAGAGCATGGTGAATTCCGGTGCGTAAACAGGCTCGACACCCTTGCGGGCATCGGTGACCACATACTTGTGGTCAAGGTCATGGCCGGGGTTCTCGTTCATCCAGAGATCGGCACTCCAACGGTCGTAGAACTGGGCCACGGGTCTGCCACCCTTCTCCGCAAGCCAGGTGGCGGTGTACACAGGGTTGCCATCCTCCCGCTCAGGGGCCAGTTGGCTGCCCCAGAACTGTCCGATCAACAACGGTCGGTCACCGTACTGTTCGCGATTGAGGTAGCTCAGCAGGTTGAACACGTTCTCCGGGTTGTTCTCGTCGATGGGTGGATTCGCGGTACTGCGTACCACGATGAGCGTAAACGTGCTGTACCCTACGATGATCACGGCCACACTGAGGATGATGGTATTGAGGATATCACGTCCCCGTTGTTGGCTCCAGTAGAGCCCGTACACAATGGCACTTACCAGGAGCGCCCCGTAGACCAGGATGCCGGTATTGAACGGTAGTCCCATGTCGTTCACGAACCGGAGCTCGAACCACCCAGCCACGCTGACCAATCCAGGAATGATGACCGCCTGTATGGTGCCCAGGATAAGTGCACTGATGATGAAGGTGAGGACAACACCTTTCGTGGAGAAAGGGTACTTGCGGAAGTAATACACGAAGGCAATGGCCGGAATGGCCAGAAGGTTCAACAGGTGTACCCCGATGGACAGCCCCATCAGGTAGGCGATGAGGATCAGCCAGCGCTTGTTGTGTGGCCGTTCCGCTTCACTTTCCCATTTCAGGATGGCCCAGAATACCACCGCGGTGAACAGGGAGGAGAGCGAGTATACCTCGCCTTCGACGGCACTGAACCAGAAACTGTCGCTCCAGGTGTATGCCAGGCTTCCGACAAGACCACTTCCCAGGATCGCGATCAGCTGTCCGGTGGAAGCCTGTTCCTGACCCTCACGGAGGGCCAGTTTCAGCGCCAGATGAGTGATGCTCCAGAACAGGAACAGAATGGTGAACGCGCTCGCCAGGGCGCTCAGTACGTTCACGGCCACCGGGACGTTCTCCGGGCTGACGAAGGCGCTGGCCACCCGTGCAAGGATCATGAACAGCGGAGCACCTGGCGGGTGGCCGACCTCCAGCTTGTAGGCCGTGGCAATGAACTCACCACAATCCCAGAAACTGGCCGTCGGTTCTATGGTGGCGAGGTAAGTGGCCGCGGCGACCAGGAACACGGCCCAGCCCGTTATGATGTTCAACTTCTTGAATGCCATGAGGTCCCGATCCGGATAAGGGGCGAAAATACCGAACTCCTTATGGTCCGGTCTTGCAAGTCTTCGCCGGGAACGTGTTAATTTCGCCCCGCTCTTTGCTCCGGCAAAGTGTTCGCTGGCCCATGGTGTAACTGGCAACACGTCTGATTTTGGTTCAGAAGAGTCTAGGTTCGAGCCCTAGTGGGCCAACAGGAGCAAACCCCGCGAAAGCGGGGTTTCTCGTTCCCGGGCCGTTCAGCAGACCGCCGCTGCCGGGTCCTGCTTCAACATCCCGACCAGGGCCTGGTACAACTCCGGCTCGGCCTTCCGGAAGGCTATGGCCTGCTCGAAGAAGTACTCCACACAAACGGCAAAGAATTCGGCCTCGTTCGTGCCGGCATAATCGCGCAGAAAGTGGGTTTCCCCGCTGCGGATGATGGCGATGTGCTCCTTGCTGAGCCGCCTCCATTCCGCTTCGGCAGCGGGGGCGAAGAGCTCGTCCTCTGCATTGGGGATCACGTGCTCGAACCACAGGGCGTGGGCCATTTCGTGCAGCCCCAGGTTGCGGCCATCGTTGGGGATCGCCTCATCCCGGAGGAAACGGTCCCATGCCAGCACCACCGCCCCTTGGCCCAGGATCACCTCGCCAACATGCTCCATCCCGGTCCGTCGGTTCCGGTACGTGGTCGGTCGCACCACGATCTTGCGGAAATGAAGTAGCAGAAGCGGGGACATGCCGAAAGTCAGTTGCACGGCCACGGCAGCAATGCGCACCTTCATCTCATCGGTGATGGAGATGCCGCGGCCGAGCCATTCCTTCTCATAGATGAATTCCTTGACCCGTTTTTCGAACCTGGTCCGGTCCAATTGGGACAACGCGATGTAGTAAGGTATGTGGTGGAGCAGAAGCCGTTTCTGGGCTTCGGGCAGACCGCTCAGCGTGTGGCCCAACAGGCCCAGGATCCCCAGCAGCGGCCGACCGATCAGGTAGAATAGACCAATGATCACAATGGCGGCCAGGAGCACATCCATGGAAAAGCCGGTCGTCAGCGGACCACGATCACCACGGAGTCCTGATCGCAGCGCTTGGACAACCAGGAGCGAAGGCGATCCAATCTGTCCGCAGCCGGGCGCTTCTTGAAATCAAGGATGGCGACCAAGGCAGTATCCCCTTTGTCCTGATCGGCCCGGTAGAGCACATTGCGGTTCAGGGTCACCCCGGTCAACCCGGGTTCCAGTGCAAGGAGCTCCGGAACCAGTTGCTGCACGGGAAGATGGACCCCTTGGGCCTTTTCCAACACCCGCTCCAGGGAATCGATCTGCTGATCCTTCATGCGAATGGCCTCCTGACCCTTGGTGTAGAGATCTTCGAGGACCCCGGACCGCAATGCGTTCACATCCAGGTCCTCTCCCTCGGCGTTCTGATGAACGATCAATCGCGCATCCTTCAGTCCGGCCTTGGCCATGCGTTCCTGGATATGCCTGATCTCGGTATCCGCGATCGGCTCGCCCATCAGGAATACTTCGATCTTTCGCTGTTCGCTCTTCGAATTGAGCCTCGATTCAAGCACCTTGGTTTGTTCGAGGTCGAACTCGTCATTGATGAACGCCGTGGCCTTTTGTTCGAACAAGGTCCGTTCCACCAAAGTGTACGCCAACCAGATGCTTGGTAGGATCGTGAACAGGACCACTGCTCCGATCATGAGCCGGACCCGACGTTCCCGTTGCTGGTCAACGAACGAATGCCGTGGAAAGCGGAGGAGCCTGACGATGAGGAATGCGGAGACACTGATGAAGACCGCATTGATGAAGAAGAGATAGAGCGCACCGAAGAAGAACGCCGCGTTACCGGTGGCCAACCCATAGCCGGTGGTGCATAGCGGAGGCATCAGCGCGGTGGCGATGGCCACACCGGGGATCACGTTGGTCTTCTCCTTGCGTGTACCGGCGACAATACCGGCCAAACCACCGAACATGGCGATCAACACATCCCATAGTGTGGGCGTGGTCCGCGCCAGAAGCTCGCTTTGTGCATTGCTCAACGGACTGATCAGAAAGTACAGCGCAGAGGAGGCCACGCTTATCACTACTGCGATCAGCAGGTTGCGGGCGGATTTGCGGATCAGCTGGGTATCGAAAATGCCCACTCCAACACCCACCCCGATGATGGGTCCCATGAGGGGCGAGATCAACATGGCTCCGATGATCACAGCCGTGGAATTCACGTTGAGCCCGACCGAGCAGATGACGATGGCGAATATGAGGATCCACAGGTTGGTCCCTCTGAACACCACGTTCTTGGAGACCTCATCCACCACCGCCTCCGGCTCCTGCGCGTCGGCCTTCAGGTCGAACAACGTGTCGAGGTTCAACAATTGAAAGATCCGTGTGCGCAAGTTGCTCATGGGAGGGCGGTAAGGGGGTGAAGTTCGTGAAGACCGGATCGAAGTGACATGGAACGGTGGGATCGCACGGTTAATTTCACCGGGTAACCGACCCTCACCTCATGGAGATCCTTACGCCCAAACGATTATCGTTCAATGGAAAAGGAGGCGATCTCTTCGTGATCCTCATTGTGAACTGGCTGCTCACCGTAGTGACCCTGGGTATCTACTATCCATGGGCCAAGGTGAGAAGGTTGCAGTACTTCTACGAGCACTCGGAACTGGATGCGCATCCCTTCCATTTCCATGGAACGGGTCGGGAGATGTTCATCGGTTTCATCAAGGCGGTCCTGCTGTTCGGCGCGCTATATGGGGTGTTCATCCTGCTCGTGATGCAGCAGGAGGCCTGGGCGATCATAACGGCCTATATCCTTTTCTTCGGGGCCTTCCTGCTACTTACCCCGCTGATCATCCATGGTACGTACCGCTATCGGATGAGCCGGAGCAGCTGGCGCGGGATCCACTTCGGTTATCGCGGCAGCCTGAAAGAGCTGTACACCATCTTCATTCGTGATGGCCTGCTCACCTTGATCACCTTTGGCATTTACGGTGCCTGGTTCCAGATGAACCTGCGCAGCTATGTGCTGGGACATGTCCGGTTCGGGAATTCCCGTTTCGCCTACCAAGGTGACGGCCTGGAATACTTCGTACTGAACCTGAAAGGCTACCTGCTCACGCTGGTGACACTGGGGATCTACGCTTTTTGGTGGCAACGTGACCTGTTCGCCTATTACGTGGACCACCTCCGCTGGGACCATGGCGACCGGGGTTCCATAAAGTTCCGGAGCACGGCCACCGGCGGAGGGTTCTTTGGTCTGTTGGTGGGCAATTTCTTCCTGGTCCTCTTCACCTTGGGCATCGGGCTCGCATGGGCCCATGTGCGCACCATGCGCTTCGTGCTCTCCAACATCGACCTGGCCGGCGATGCCGACTTGGACAAGATCACCCAGACCGAACAGGAGCACCGGGATGCCACCGCCGATGAACTGGGCGATATCATGGATATCGGCATCTTCCTGTGACCCCCCGAGCATACCCGGCCACCTTCTACGACGGGAAGACCAGCAAGCCGCACGAGGCCCTGGTGGCCTTACCCGGACACAATGTGCTGGAAGTGCGGGTGGGTCCGGAGCGCTTCATGTGGCCCCTGGAGGAGAAGGGGATGGGTTGGGAGCGGAACAACGAGCTGGTCAGGATCACCTTCGGTGATCACCCGCGACGGGTCGTTATCTCACGGGACAAGGATTTCATCAAGGCCTTCGTCTCGGGCATGGGCCGCTCAGGTCGACGAGGTGCTTACGACCGGGCCTTGTCCGTTGCCAGGGTTGCACTCGTGCTCTTTCTGTTCGCGGTCGTTGGTCTGCTGGTCTTCGGATACTTCTACGCGATCCCCTGGGGAGCCGAACGCATGGCGCTGCTTCTTCCGAAAACCTTGGACGAAAAGCTGGGGAAGACGGTCATGGGCAGCATGGCCCTCGGCATGGATGAGGACTCAGCGTGCTCTGCGCTCCTGCAGCGTTTCGGCGACCGGCTGGACCTCGGTCACGAGTTCGATCTGCAGTTCCATGTGGTGGAAAGTGACCAGGTGAATGCGTTCGCCTTGCCCGGCGGACAGATCGTGGTGTATACCGGCATCCTTGACCTGATGGACGGGCCGGATCAGCTTGCGGCCCTGCTGGCCCATGAAGCCACGCACGTGGAGGAGCGCCATAGTACCCGGATGCTGGTACGTCAGATCGCTGGATACCTCTTCATTTCACTGCTGCTGGGCGACGTGAACGGCGTGGCCGCCATCGTAGCAGAGCACGGTGACGACATCCGATCCATGTCCTTCAGTCGGGAGCTTGAATCGGACGCTGACTTGCAAGGGATGAGGGCTCTGCATGCTGCCGGCCAGGACCCGCACGGCATGGTACGTTTACTGGGCTTGCTCGATGAAGCTTCGGCTGACGTGCCGCAAGCATTCGAATTCCTCAGTTCGCATCCGATGACGACCGATCGCATCACTGCTGCTGAGGAATTGGCCGAGGTGTTGGGGGCTGACGGAACTCGGAATGGACCCGACCCTGCCATGGCCGCTCTGTTCCAGGCGATCCGCAACGAGCAGGGGGTCGATCGTTAGTATTCCAATGCGTGTTCGATCACGCACTGCCTTCCACCGAGATCTGAAGCTCCTGCAACTGTTCCGCATCGATCCGGCTCGGTGCGTCGATCATCACATCGCGGCCTGAGTTGTTCTTCGGAAAGGCAATGAACTCGCGGATGTCCGTGCGGTGGCCGAAGAGCGCCACCCAGCGATCGAACCCGAAGGCACATCCCCCATGTGGCGGTGCTCCGAACTCGAAGGCATCCAGCAGGAATCCGAACTTGTAGCGCGCTTCCTCATCGGTGAAACCGAGCACACGGAACATCGCCTCCTGCATGGTGCGGTCATGGATGCGGATGCTTCCACCACCGATCTCCGTTCCGTTGATCACCAGGTCGTAGGCGTTGGCCTTCACGCTGCCCGGGTCGCTTTCAAGCTTGTGCGCATCGGCTGGCTTCGGGGCCGTGAAGGGATGGTGCATGGCGTGCCAGCGCTTGTTTTCCACGTCGAACTCCAGTAGTGGGAAATCCACGACCCACAGCGGTCTGAACACCTTCGGGTCGCGAAGCCCAAGCAGGTCGCCCAGATGCAGGCGGAGTTCATTCAGTTGCTTCCGAACCTTGTCCGTCCTGCCGGCCATGATGCAGAGCAGATCGCCTTGCTTCATGCCGCAGTGCTTCGCCCAACCTTCCAGCTGTTCCGGACCGAAGAACTTGTCCACGGTGCTTTTCGAGCCCTCCTCGGTCCACTTGAGGAATACGATCCCTGACGCGCCTATCTGTGGACGCTTCACGAATTCGATCAGGGCATCGGTCTGTTTGCGGCTCCAGCCCGCGCAGCCTTCTGCGTTGATGCCCACGACCAGCTCCGCGTCATCGAAGACCTTGAATCCCTCGCCATGGACCAAAGCGTTCAATTCCTGGAACTTCATCCCGAAGCGCAGGTCCGGTTTGTCACAACCGTAGTCGGCCATGGCTTCGTCGAACGACATGCGCGGGAAAGGCTCGTTGAATTCCAGCCCGTGAATGGCCTTGAACAGGTGTTTGGCCATGCCTTCAAAGGTGTTCAGCACATCCTCCTGTTCCACAAAGGCCATCTCGCAATCGATCTGTGTGAACTCCGGTTGCCGGTCGGCGCGCAGGTCCTCGTCACGGAAGCACTTCACGATCTGGAAGTAGCGATCGAAGCCGGACACCATCAGGAGCTGCTTGAAGGTCTGGGGGCTTTGTGGCAGGGCATAGAACTCACCCAGGTTCATGCGACTGGGTACCACGAAATCGCGCGCACCCTCGGGCGTGCTTTTGATCAGCACCGGTGTTTCCACCTCGAGGAACCGCTGGCCGCTCAAGTAGTTCCGCACTTCGATGGCCATGCGATGCCGGAGCTCGAAATGCTCGCGGATGTTCGGTCGGCGAAGGTCCAGATAGCGGTACTTCATCCGCAGCTCGTCTCCTCCGTCCGTCTCTTCTTCGATGGTGAAGGGGGGCGTCTTGGCAGCGTTCAGGACCTTCAGTTCCGTGACGATGAGCTCGATCTCGCCGGTGGGGATGTGCTTGTTCTTGCTCTCACGCTCGCGTACAGTGCCGGTGGCTTGTACGACGAACTCCCTGCCCAGCTCGCGGGCCTGCGCACACAATGCCTGTTCGCGCTCCATGTTGAAACTGAGTTGTGTGATGCCGAAGCGGTCGCGCAGGTCCACGAAGGTCATGCCGCCCAGGTCGCGCGCTCGCTGCACCCAACCGGCCAGGGTCACTGTCTTTCCGGCATCAGCGATGCGGAGCTCTCCACAGGTATGCGTTCGGTACATGGTCGTTCGGCGAAGCCGCGAAGTTACCCGTTCAGGTCGTCGCGCTCCCGTCGCTCAAGAACCGACACTGTTCGTCCGCTGGTACGCAGGCGATAAGCGATCGATGCATGGATATGGGCGAGCGCTTGTCCCTCCTTCCAACCGGCTGAATTCCGAACGGCCAACCGATGGATACGATGGAGGCCGACATCGACGGAGGATACTCGCTCCAAGAGCACCGTGGACAAGGCTTCCGCAGGGATCGCATAACCTTCCCACAGGTGATGCGTTGGCAGGATCGCCGATATCGTTTCCATTGGAGCCATGTGCCGGCCTCCCAAGGCATATACCTTACGGCATGCGCTCAGGGGCATTCGGGAAAGGGTCAGGGCTCCGACCGCTTCGACCTGCGCGTTCGCCTTTCCGTCCTTTCGGAGCGAGATGAGGTATTCATCGACATCCATTGGACCGTGCAGGTCGGTGGGAAAGACGTTACCCTTGTCCGGTGTGCCGACCGAGGCGAGGTGGATCTCGCGCGGTTGCATGTAGCCCAGTCGGGTCAGGTCGTAGCGTTGCAGGTCGGTGGCGACGTTCCCGGCGATCCGTCGGTTCAGTCGCTGCCTCAGTCGGTCCAACGCATGCAGGTGTCGAGGCAGCAGGTTAATATGCGGCTCTGAACCCTTATGAAGTCCCGGAAAGCCTTTGGGATCGGCGAATGGAAGTTGTTCCAGCCGGGCGTTCGCCAGCTCGGAACCCTCCAGGTGAACGGTGAGCATCGTCGACTTCCGGTCCTTGGGAAGGTGAATAACGAAGGGCTCGTACCCGAGCAAGGTCAGGTCTTTCGGATCGACGGGTCCATCGTCCAGGGACCATTGGAGCAAGCCCTCCAGCGCACCATTGGTACAACAGAGGAATTCCTCCCGGTATCCGTACAAGCGTATCAGCCACCTCGCCAAGCGCGACCGCATGGCCTCCAAGGTAGAAGGTGTCATCCAGGCAGCGCCGAACAGCGAACCTGCGTCAAATGAAAAACCCGTGGAGCATGAAGCGGCACATCCTTAGTTCGATCACGATCTTGACAACGGGTCTGGCTTCGGCCTGTTCATGCTTTGGTCCCACCACATTCTGTGAAAGCACGGACACGTCCTGGGCGGAACCGGATTTGATCGTGCTCGGTGTAAAGGTGGATGAGGTCCATTATGGCATGCGCGTCAAGGTCCTGGAGGTGCTCTCGGGAGATGCGATCGCCGGGGATACGCTGGTGGTTTGGGGCGACAATGGCGCCCTATGCCGCTGGTATGTGGGGGCCTGGGCGATCGGCGACACCGTGCTCTGGGCATTCCACGATACGGACTTCATGGGCAACTTCATCACTGCAGGCTATCCGCCGGATCTGGAGCAGGAAGGCCATTTCCATATTTCCATTTGCGGGTGGTATTGGTTGAACTATTCCTCGGGTACGGTCTCGGGGAACATCGCACCCGGGTTGAACACCCTGCCGCTCAGCGACATGCTGCAGTACACGAACGGATGCATCGGTACGGTCATTGAAGGCCCGGAGGGTGATCGACCTCTTTCCATCTGGCCGAATCCGGCAAGCGAGCGCGTATGGGTCGATCTGGAAACTGGTGGCGAGTACACTGCCGAGGTTCACGATGGCCTTGGACGGATCATCATCAGGGAACGGATAAGTTCCGTGTCAGGCTCCTTTTCGATCGATGTTTCCGCACTGCCCGTTGGCACATACCATCTTCATGTCCTGGACAGGGATAGGCGCCGAACAGCATCCTTCCAAGTCGTGGACTAATAGGTCCTGCGGTATATTTGCGGGCGATGCGTTCGCAGGTTATCAAGCACAGCATGGCGGTCCTGTTCCTGGGGCTGATGTGCTCGCTCGTCCTTCCGAAAGGATGGCTGCATAGCTGCGACGCCCACCATCACCGCGCCATTGAACATGGCCGCTCCGTTTCTGCTACGGAGGATTGCCCGATCTGCGATGCCGTGCTGCATTCCTTCGTGGCGGAAGAGCCCGAACCGGTATTGCTTTCCTGGTTTCTTCTGGGGAGCCAGGAGTTCGGTGAGGTGCGTGCCTGGTTCGAGGCTGCCGTCCTGACCGACCCCACGCGAGGGCCTCCAGTCCTGGGCTAAGCGACCTCGCTCGTCGCAAACCGGTGAACAACCGGTCGGTCTCTCGAATTCTACCACTAAACATGGGGTGTGGCATGCTCCACACCAATTTCCATGGGCGTACCACGCCTGTATACCTCGGTGCTTATTGCGGCCTTGTGCAGCCACCTGTTCGCGCAGACGGATCCATGTGATCTGGTCCTGTCCGGCCGCGTGCTGGACGAGCATGATCGCACGCCCCTGTCTTTTGCCGATCTGGTCGTGGGCGATGGTCGAAAGGGGGCCACCGCCGACGCCCAAGGGCGCTTTCGGATCGAAGGGCTGTGCCCTGGAGCATTGAGGCTCCGGGTTACCCATGTGGGTTGCGAGATGCAGGAGATCCAGGTGGAGATCAGGACCGATCGCGAGATCACGGTGTTCCTGGAACACCACATCCACGAGTTGGAGCAGTTCGAAGTGGCCCGGGAGCGTCCCGACGAGAACGTGGGTCATTCCCGGGTCGAGGTGGATCGCGAGCAGATGGATCGGTCAACCGGACGGAGCATCGCAGAGATGTTGAACGGGATCACAGGGGTCGATATGCAGCAGAGCGGTCCGACCATTTCCAAACCGGTGATCCGCGGGCTCAGCGGTAACCGCGTGTTGCTCTTGAACCAGGGCATCCGTCAGGAGGACCAGCAGTGGGGGACCGAGCATGCACCGAACCTGGATCCCTTCAGCACGGATCGGATCACGGTCGTCCGCGGTGCCGCGTCCGTGCAGTATGGGTCGGATGCCCTCGGGGGGGTCATCGTCACCGAACCGGTCGAACTTCCCGATAAGGAGCCTTTGCGCGGTGAGATCCGTGCGCTGGGAATGCTGAACGGACGCGGAGGAGGCGGCATCGGCTTGCTGGAGGGAGCCGTGAGGCGGGTGCCGGGCCTGGCTTGGCGGGTGCAAGGAAGCGGGAAGTACCTGGGCGATGCCCAGGCCCCTGACTATGTCTTGAGCAATACCGGACTCCGCGAGAGCGGTGCTTCAGCGACCCTGGCTTGGGAACGGCACCTGTTCGGGGCGACCGTGTATTACAGTTGGTTCGCCAGGGAGCTGGGTATCCTGCGCGCATCTCACATCGGGAATCTCACGGATCTGCAGAACGCAGTTGCCAGTGGTGAGGTCGCCTACGAAGCGCCCTTCAACTATGCCATCGATGCCCCGAGGCAGACGGTCCATCATCACCTCCTGAAGGCCGAGGCCTATTGGCGGCCCAGCGAATTGGACCAGTTGGTGCTGACCTATTCCTATCAGGCGAACGACCGTCAGGAATACGACCGTCGTCGTGGAGGGCGCTCCGCCATCCCTGCATTGGACCTCTTTCTGGCTACCCATACGGTGGACCTGGTGTACAAGCACTTCCTGGGTGAACAGATCCACGGAAAGGTGGGCGTGAACGGGCTGTGGCAGGAGAACTTCAACGTACCAGGCACCGGTGTGCGACCGCTGCTCCCGAACTACGACCGCGGTACGATCGGGTTGTTCATGGTGGAGCACTTTCCGATAAGCGACGAACTGGAATTGGAAGCGGGTGCGCGCTTGGACCAGGCTGAATTGCGCGTCAGGACCTTCGATGTGGAGGACACCTACATCACACCGAGCCACAGCTTCACGAACCATGCGTTCAGCCTGGGGACCAACTGGTCGGTAACGGACAGTATCAGGGTGAGGGCCGGGGTGAACAGTGCCTTCCGGCCACCGCATGTCAGCGAACTGTACAGCCAGGGCTTGCACCACGGCTCGGCTGCCATAGAGGAAGGAGACCCGGACCTGGACAGCGAGCGCATGGTCCAGGCGACCATCGACACGGAATGGGATGCGCGGAACGGACGCTGGTCGCTGGATTGGTCGCTGCACGCATCGCGCACCGACGGTTTCATTTACCTCCGTCCGGAAGGGTATCGGCTCACCATCCGGGGAGCGTTCCCGGTGTTCCGCTACACAGCCACGGACGTATTCATGTGGGGTACGGATGCGCGGGTGGCGTTCCGCCCGGCACGAGCATGGGAGCTCTCCGTGCAAGGAGGGCTGGTGCGTGGCCGCGACCTGCAGAACGATGAATGGCTGTTCCAGGTGCCGGCGGACCGCATCGGTGCTTCGGCGGCATGGCAGACGGCCGTGGGGAAAGGGCACCTCCGCCTGAGCGTGGATGGCCGCTGGGTGCGGGTCCAGGACCGGATCCCGGTCGGTCTTGACTTCACCGGACCACCGGATGGATACACCCTGCTGGGCATGGACCTTTTGTGGGAACGACCTCTGGGAAGGGACCGGTTCCAGCTGGGTCTGCGTGCGGAAAACCTGTTGAACACCGCTTACCGCGACTACCTGGACCGTTTCCGCTATTACGCTGATGCCCGCGGAATGGACATCACGGTCTGGTTCTCCTGGCGCTTCGGAGCTGCCCAGGAGCCAGTTCGACCACTGATCGAATGAACCATGCAATGGATGAACTACTGATAACACGAGAACAACACGAAAACACCAATGCGATAGCAACGGAAACGATCAAAACCATGAGAACAATGAACAAGCTACCCTTGATCATCGGGATCGCAGGATCCATGCTCCTGCTGGCTTCCTGCAAAAAGGACAAGGAGGATCCGGTAGCTCCGACACCGGTCAATGAAGAAGAGCTTATCACCTCCGTGTACCTGCGCATGTGGCCCACGATGGGAGGCGACACAGCCGTATTCTCCTTCGTGGATCTCGATGGTGACGGTGGTAGTGCGCCGGTCATCGTTGGTGATACATTGATGCCGAACACGATATACTCGAGCAGCATACTCCTGCTGAATGAATCCGAGATGCCCGTGGATACGATATCGAACGAAGTGGCGCAGGAAGCCGAGGCGCATCAGTTCTTCTTCTCCACAACGGGTGGTTCACTGAGCTGGACGGCCTATTCCGATGCTGATATGAACGGCGATCCGATCGGCTTGAGTGCGACCTGGAACACAGCCATGTCGGCCGGGTCCGGTGACCTGAGCGTGGTCCTGCGCCATGAACTGGACAAGTCCGCGGTCGGGGTCGGTGGCGGTGATATCACCAACGCCGGTGGTGAGACGGATATCGAGGTGACGATCCCCTACATG
>JAGQVN010000072.1 GCA_020437905.1 Flavobacteriales bacterium | reverse complement strand
TGAAGGTGACCACGAACTATCTGGTGGATGACACAGGCACCGAGGTCGATAAGGAAGTGGATGGGCGCCTGAACGAGGGGCTAATCTCCTTGAACGTTCCTTACGAGATCACGGAGTCCAGGAAGGTGGACGCGACCATCTCGGACGACATCAAGACCTCTGCGGTCACTGCGATACTGTTGGCCTTGATCTTCATGTTCGTGTACATCGCGGTCCGATTCCGCAGCTGGCAATACGGGCTTGGTGGTCTGGCAGCGCTGTTGCACGATGCCTTGTTCGTCCTTGGGCTCTATTCGTTGCTCTGGGGGATCGTCCCGTTCTCGCTGGAGATCGATGAAGCGTTCATTGCCGCCATCCTGACCGTCGTTGGTTATTCCATCAACGATACCGTGGTCGTATTCGACCGCATCCGCGAGTACCTGGCAGAGCATAAGCGGGATACGAACATCAAGGTCTTCAACATGGGTATCAATGCCACCCTTGGTCGGACCTTGAACACCGGTGCGACCACCATGGTGGTCCTGTTGATCATCTTCCTGTTCGGAGGGGTATCCATCAAGGGCTTCGTCTTCGGGCTGCTGATGGGCGTGTTGATCGGTACGTATTCATCGATCTTCATTTCCTCGGCGATAACCGTTGACCTCTTGAAGAAGAACGACAATGCGGTGGCTGGCCGGAAGCCGGTAGCTGCCTGAGGCTGCATCCATTGGGCATGGGCCGGGGCGCGGAACACGCTCCGGCCCATACTTTTGCTGGCCATGCCCATTCCCTTGTTGTTCGATATCAGTGGCGGCGAACTGCTCGTCATCCTGCTTTTTGTGCTGCTGTTCTTCGGCAGCAAGGGCATCCCGGACATTGCCCGTACCATGGGTAGGACCATGCGGCAATTGCGTGATGCCACGGATGATGTTCAGCGGGAGATCAAGAAGGGTGCGCAGGATATTCAGCGGACCGCCTATGGGCAGGATGACCCGGTCCAACGACCAGTGAAGCGGCCGGAAGAACCTCCGAGCACGGGGTCGAGTTCCTGAAATGGCATTGTTGGTCACCCTGGCTGGTGTAGTTGTCCTGGTGGTCGGGGCCGAGCTCTTGCTGCGCGGGGCTGTCGCGCTCGCCCTAAAGGCAAGGATCGCGCCCCTGGTCATTGGCTTGACCGTGGTATCCCTGGGAACCTCCGCCCCGGAACTCGTCGTAAGTGTACTGGCAGCTCTGAAAGGTGAGCCCGGTATCGCCTTGGGGAACGTGATCGGTTCCAACATCGTGAACGTTTCACTGGTCCTTGGTTCCTGTGTTCTGGTCTTTCCCATTGGTGTGGATCGGGATGCCTATCGCATCCATTGGCCGGTGATGATGGCGGCCACTGTCCTATTGATCGCACGGTTGTCCAATGGACAACTGTCGCGGTCCGAGGGCCTGGTCTTTGTCGGGCTGTTGATGGCCTACGTTACGTGGATGATCCTCCGGTCGAGGAGGCAGTGGATACCTCCTTCGGAGGAGCAGGCTGAAGCCACCAGGTCCCTCCCTAAGGCTTTGCTGATGGTGTTGCTGGGAGCGCTTGGTCTCACTTTCGGTGGGGATTGGTTCGTTCGAGGAGCCTCCGACCTGGCCAAGGAGTTGGGCGTCAGTGATCGTCTCATCGGCCTTACCGTGGTGGCAGCCGGGACCAGCATGCCGGAGCTGGTCGCATCGTTGGTCGCCGCCTTCCGGAAGCAGCCCGACATTTCATTGGGCAACCTCATCGGAAGCAACATTTTCAACATTCTGGCGATACTGGGTGCGGCTTCAGCTGTGGAGCCCATGCACCTCGAGCTCAGTGACTTCCTGGTCGACTTGCTCATCATGGCCGCTGTGTCCGCCCTGCTTTATCCGATGGCACGTCTGTCCCGTCGAATGGGCCGGGTGCATGGAACGATCCTCACGGTCATCTACCTCGCTTACCTCGCGTTCGTGATCGCACGCGGCTGATCGGTAAGGTGGGGCAGACTAGGGGGGGGGTGATAATTTTCCTGGTTTTATAACATGTACCCCCATGTTCCGCATACCTTTGACGGCAGAAACCCCCAACTTATTCATGTCCACCCCCCTTTTTCGGTCCAAAGCCCTCGAGGATGTTCTTCATCGCCAACCGAAATACGCGGAGGCCCCTTCGAGCAAGATCTCGGAATTCTTCGGGTCCAGTGTGTTCAATGAGGATGCCATGCGGATGTTCCTCACCGAGGATGCTTTTCTGGCCGTGCAGCAAGCCATCCATAAGGGAGAGCGCATCGAGCGGAAAATGGCCGATCAGGTGGCCAGTGGGATGAAAGAGTGGGCGGCTTCAAAAGGGGCTACTCACTATACGCATTGGTTCCAGCCGCTGACCGGGTTGAGCGCGGAAAAGCACGATGCGTTCTTCGAACCCATCGCTGGCGGCCGCAGCATTGAGCGTTTTGAGGGGAGCATGCTCGTGCAGCAGGAGCCGGACGCATCCAGCTTTCCCAGTGGAGGTATCAGGAACACCTTCGAAGCTCGGGGGTACACGGCCTGGGATCCCAGTTCGCCAGCATTCGTGCTGGGTCGCACCCTGTGCATCCCCACCATCTTCGTGAGCTACACAGGAGATGCGCTCGATTACAAGATGCCCCTGCTCCGGGCGCTGCATGCTGTGGACCAGGCGGCCACGGCGGTATGTCAATACTTCGACAAGGATGTGACCAAGGTCGTACCCACCTTGGGTTGGGAGCAGGAATACTTCCTTATCGATAAGGCCTTGTTCAATGCCCGCCCTGACATCATGCTTTCCGGCAGAGCCTTGTTCGGTCATACGCCCGCCAAGGGTCAGCAACTGGAGGATCATTACTTCGGATCGATCCCCGAGCGCGCCAAGGAGT
Organism: Flavobacteriales bacterium; assembly: GCA_020437905.1. Lineage (GTDB taxonomy): Bacteria > Bacteroidota > Bacteroidia > Flavobacteriales_F > PHOS-HE28 > PHOS-HE28. Next base: position 12,317 of record JAGQVN010000072.1, on the reverse strand, counting down.
TCATGCGCGATTTCGAGACGGAGGCCCTGAAACTGGGCATCCCTGTGAAGACCCGCCATAACGAAGTGGCCCCGAACCAGTTCGAATGCGCTCCGGTGTTCGAGGAGACGAACCTGGCCGTGGACCACAACGTCCTCCTGATGGACTTGATGGAGAAGGTGGCTCGCAACCATGACTTCCGCGTCCTGCTGCATGAGAAGCCGTATGCAGGGGTCAATGGTTCGGGAAAGCACAACAACTGGAGCCTTGCCACCAATACGGGCAGGAATCTGCTCAAACCAGCCCGAACGCCGAAGGAGAACCTCCTGTTCCTCACGTTCTTCATCAACACCATCAAGGCCATCCATACCCACGCTGACATTCTGCGTGCCAGTATCGCCAGTGCGGGCAATGACCACCGCTTGGGTGCGAATGAAGCTCCTCCGGCCATCATCTCAGTGTTCATTGGTGAGCATTTGAGCAGGCTGCTCGATGAGCTTGAGCGCGATATCAAGTCTCGGATGAGTACCGAAGCAAAGACCGAGATCAAGCTGAACATCGGAAGGATCCCACCCATACAACGGGACAATACCGACAGGAACCGCACAAGCCCGTTCGCCTTCACTGGGAACAAGTTCGAATTCAGAGCCGTGGGTTCGAGTGCGAACTGTTCCGAATCCATGACCGCATTGAACACCATCGTCGCCTGGCAATTACGCCAGTTCAAGGTCGCGGTGGATGGAAGGATCGAGCGCGGTGCCAAGAAGGATGAGGCCATCCTTCAGGAGCTTCGAGAGCTCATCGCTTCCAGCAAGGCCATCCGTTTCGAAGGGAACGGCTACAGCGAAGAATGGGTGAAGGAAGCCGCCAAGCGTGGGCTTTCCAACATCATGGATACCCCGCGCGCCTTGGATGTATGGTCCAGAAAGGAGGTGAAGTCGCTGTTCAAGGAAATGGAGGTCCTCTCCGAACGGGAAGTGGAAGCACGGCATGATATCAAGCTGCACAGCTATACGCTCCGGATCCAGATCGAATCACGGATCTGTGGGGATGTCGCTCGGAATCACCTGGTCCCAACCGCGATCACCTACCAGAACCGCTTGATCGAGAACGTACGCGGGCTGCGCGAGGTGCTCGGGGAACAGGAAGCCAGGACAGCGGTAGCCACACCGATACGGCTGGTCAAGGAGATCAGTGAGCATGTGAACGCGATCATCGAGCTGGTCGATCGCATGATCGAGGAACGCAAGAAGGCGAACGACATCTCGGATCAGCGGAAGAAGGCCATTGCCTATTGCGACAAGGTCCGTCCGTTCCTGGACGAGGTCCGTTATCACAGCGACAAGCTCGAGATGCTCGTTGATGATGAGCTGTGGCCCCTGCCGAAACTGAGAGAGCTCCTGTTCACGCGCTGATGCGTGCTTCCACCGAAGCGATCGGGTGCGGCGCGTGCATGTGAAGACTTTGATTATTTTCGCCCGGAACCAAGCACTGGACCTATCCTGCAACTTCCTATGCGCACAAGCAAGTTCTTGGCCTGCCTCGGCGTTGGCCTCTTGATGTCCACGGCCGCGATGGGCCAAGGAAAATTGGCTGAGGAGGCCGATGACGCGTTCAAAAAGGGCTTCTATTACAACGCGATCGAGCTGTACAAGAAAGCGTATACCCTCGAGAAGAAAGCCAGCGAGAAGGCAACGCTCATTTTCAAGGTCGCTGAGAGCTACCGTACCCTGGGTGACGCGCAGCAGGCGCAGGTTTGGTACGAAAAGGCCAACAAAGCCCAGTATCCGGATCCGATCACCTATTTCTACATCGGTGAAGCCTTGAAAGAACAAGGGCAGTACGCTGAAGCCATTGCCGCTTACAATAAGTACAAGGAAAAGAACCCGGGCGACATGCGCGCGGATGCAGGTATCAGCGCGTGCCAGGTGGCCCAGGAATGGCAGGACGGTCCGGCTCGTTACAGCGTCGATCCGGAGGTGCTGCTCAACAGTCAGCAATACGACTTCAGTCCCGCGTTCTCGGATAAGAAGAACGAGGATGTTGTTTTTACTTCCACCCGGAGCGCATCGACCGGGACGGAGACCGACCAGATCATCGGTGAAAGCTTCAGTGACCTGTTCGCCAGCAGCCGCGATAAACTGGGCAAATGGAGCGAGCCGGTGAAGCTCCCGCCCAGCATCAACACTCCCAGCAATGAAGGTGCGCCGATCTTCGATTCAAAGCGAAAGGTGATGTACTTCACCCGATGCCCCTACGAGAAAAAACAGGTGCATGGCTGCGATATCTGGATGAGCAAAAAGGTCGGAAGCAATTACAGTGAACCGGAAATTCTCGCCCTGCGTCCCGCTCAGAATGCCAAGGACACCAGTGTGATCACCATCGGGCATCCGACCTTGGGACCCAATGACGATATCCTGTTGTTCTCCAGCAACATGAAGGGCGGCAAAGGCGGCAAGGACATCTGGATGATCCATTTGGACAAGGATGGCAAACCAGTAGGGACCCCGAAGAACCTTGGGCCTGAAGTGAATACTCCGAAGAACGAGATGTTCCCCTTCCTGCGTTTCGATGGGAGCCTCTACTTCTCGTCAGATGGACATCCCGGCATGGGTGCGATGGACATTTTCCGTGCAGAAAAGACCGGTGAGGAAAGTTGGGGGCAGGTCGAGAACATGAAATATCCCATCAATAGTTCCATGGACGACTTCGGCATCATGTTCGATGGTGAGGAGGAACGTGGCTATTTCACCTCGAACCGTCCGGGTGGAAAGGGTCAGGATGATATTTGGCGATTTTACATGCCGGACTTGGTATTTGCCTTGCAAGGCACGGTGTATGACAAGGTCAGCGGAGAGCCGCTCGGAGGAGCGACCGTGGAGGTCGTTGGCACGGATGGCAGCAGTTTCAGTGCCCTCACCGATGATCTGGGTGGGTTCAATTTTGCTGAAAAGGGGAACGACCGCTACATCAAGGAGAATACTACGTACAGTATCCGTACTTCCAAGGATGAATATCTGGTCGTGAACGACCAGGTCACCACGGTGGGCATCGAGGAGAGCACCACTTTCGTGAAGGAGTACTTCCTCCAACCCGCCCGCCAGGACGTGATCATCAAGCTCCCGGAAGTGCAGTACGAATTCGACAAATATGCGCTCACCCAAGCTGGAAAGGATTCGTTGGAGACCCTCTACGCCACCCTGACCGAGAACCCGACCATCGTGATCGAGCTTCGTGCCCATACGGATAGCCGGGGCAAGGACGCCTACAACCAGACCCTTTCCCAGAACAGGGCCACGAGTTGTGTGAACTACCTGGTCACGAAAGGGATCGACCCGGGCCGGATGGTGCCGAAAGGCTTGGGCGAATCAGAGCTTCGGATCACGGATGCAGAGATCGCGGGAATGGCCACCGAGGAGGAGCGGGAAGCAGCTCACCAGCAGAACCGGCGAACCGAATTCCGGGTCCTCAGTTTCGACCACGTTCCCAAGGACCAGGAGGCGCCCGCCCCCCCAAACAATTAGACCAAGGACCTGAACGAAAAGGCATTCACCCTGAGGTGGATGCCTTTTTCATTGACCATGGACCAACAGCGCAGATACGATCGGAGGGGGGTCTCAGCCACCAAGGATGAGGTGCACCAGGCCATCGCTCGGGTGAACAAAGGGCTTTTCCCAAGGGCTTTTTGCAAGATCGTGCCCGATGCGCTCGGGAACGACCCGGAACAATGCGTGGTGATGCATGCCGATGGGGCCGGGACCAAGTCTGCGCTGGCCTATGCATATTGGAAGGAAACAGGTGACCTTTCGGTCTGGGCAGGTATCGCTCAGGATGCCATTGTAATGAACCTGGACGATCTCCTCTGCGTGGGTGCCACCGACAACATGCTGCTCTCCTCGACCATTGGGCGGAACAAGCGCTTGATCCCGGGTGAAGTGGTATCTGCGCTGATACAGGGTACGGAAGTCTTTCTCGAGCGCATGCGCGAACTGGGCATCGGGATATCGAGCACGGGAGGGGAGACCGCCGATGTGGGTGATCTTGTCCGTACCGTGATCGTGGACAGTACGGTGGTCTGTCGCATGCGTCGTGATCGGGTCATCGACAACGCCAGGATCGCTGCCGGGGACTTGGTCATCGGCTTCGCCAGTTATGGCCGGACCAACTATGAGGACGTGTACAACAGCGGTATGGGGAGCAATGGATTGACCAGTGCTCGACACGACGTTTTCTCGCAGGCCGTGGGAGGTGCCTATCCTGAAACGTTCGATCCGGGGATCGATCCCGAACTGGTCTATTGTGGACAAGCCGGCTTGCTCGATCCGCTGGCTGGTACACCACTTGACATGGGCAAGGCGGTGCTCTCACCGACACGCACTTACGCACCGGTGGTCCGGGACCTCATCCGCGAGATGAGGACCGATATCCACGGAATGGTCCACTGCAGTGGTGGAGGGCAGACCAAGGTCCTCCATTTCATCGACAGGCTACGTGTCATCAAGGATGACCTGCTGCCGATACCGCCGCTGTTCCGGGAGATCCAGCGGATGAGCGGTACTTCCGGAGAGGAGATGTACCGCGTGTTCAACATGGGACACCGGCTGGAAACCTATGTCCCTGAACACTGCGCACAGCGCATTCTGGACATTGCCTCGGTCCATGGGCTGGAAGCGAAGGTCATTGGAAGGGTCGAGGATGCGCCAAGCAGTGAGGTGGTCATCAACGGACCCCTCGGGAATTTCCTTTACCGCTGAGGATGGACGACCTGCTCGAACGACTGAGCGCCTTGCACGAGCGCAGGGAGGAGATCGCCAAGAGCCTGTCCGACCCCTCCGTGATAGCGGATCAGGCGCGCTTTGTGGAGTTGAACCGGAAGTATAGGGAACTCGGGCCGTTGTCCGAAGCCTACTCGGAATACCGGGAACTGCTCGGACGATCGCAAGGAGCCGAGGAACTCCTGCGCTCTGAAAGCGATCCCGAGCTTCTCGAGATGGCAGGTCAGGAAGCCGATGAGCTCAAGGAACGCTTGGGACCTTTGAAGGAGCATATCCGAACACTGCTCATCCCGAAGGACCCGAACGATCATCGCAATTGTTCGGTGGAGATCCGGGCGGGTACGGGTGGCGATGAAGCCAGCTTGTTCGCCGGGGACCTGTTCCGCATGTACCAGCGCTTCAGCGAAGAGAAAGGATGGAAGGTGGAGGTGGTCGACCTCAGCGAGGGTACAGTAGGTGGGTACAAGGAGATCGTTTTCAACGTCATCGGTGAAGGGGCGTATGGAATGCTGCGCTTCGAGGCGGGTGTGCACCGGGTACAGCGTGTGCCTTCCACGGAGGCCAGTGGACGTATCCATACGAGCGCAGCGACCGTTGTCGTGCTGCCCGAGGCCGAGGAACGGGAAGTGGACCTGAAGGAAAGTGATGTGCGCATGGAAACAGCGCGCAGTGGCGGTGCAGGCGGACAGAATGTGAACAAGGTGGAGACCAAGGTGCGATTGACCCACCTGCCGACCGGGATCGTCGTAATGTGCCAGACCGAACGGACCCAGCTCGGCAACCGCATGAAAGCCATGCAGATGCTCAGGAACAAGCTTTACGATGATATGGTCCGTGAACGACAAGGTGCGGTCGATCAGCAACGACGCAGTCAGGTGAGCAGCGGCGATCGGAGTGCCAAGATCCGGACCTACAACTTCCCACAGAGCCGGATAACGGACCATCGCATCGATCTCACGGTGCATGATCTGCCACAGGTCTTGAACGGTGACCTGGACGCATTGATCGAGGCCTTGCGCACGGCGGACCGGGCGGAGAAGCTCAATACTGAGAACTCGGAAGGATGAACCGGAAGGAACTGGTAGCGCGCATCATCGAGAAGCAGAGCGTGCTCTGTATCGGGCTCGATACCGAGGAGGACAAGGTGCCCGTCCAGTTCTCCAACGAGAGCAGCCCTGTTCGCGCGTTCGAACAGGCCATTGTTCAAGCTACACAGGACCTGGCAGTGGCCTATAAGCTGAACCTGGCCTTTTATGAAGCCCGGGGTGAGGATGGTTGGAAAGACCTGGAGAACCTCATTTCCTTTATCAGGACCACTACGGACGCCTTCATCATCGCTGATGCCAAGCGGGGGGATATCGGGAATACCGCTCGCAAATATGCCGAAGCCTATTTCGATCGTGCCGAAGTGGATGCGGTCACCTTGTCACCGTACATGGGCCGGGATTCGGTCGCCCCTTTCCTCGGTCGTGATGGCAAATGGGCCATCGTCCTGGCCGTGACCAGCAACCCGGGTGCCGAGGACCTGCAGTTCCTTCCGGTAGGCGAAGGGCGGCTGCTCTATGAGCAGGTCATTAGGACCGCCAGCACTTGGGGCGGCCCGGAGGAGATGATGTTCGTGGTCGGTGCCACCAGACCAGAGCTCATTGCCGAAGCCCGCGCCATAGTACCGGAGCATTTTCTGCTGGTGCCTGGAGTGGGTGCCCAGGGTGGCGATCTGGCCACCGTGCTTCAGGCCGGCCTGATCCAGGATGCCGGTCTCTTGGTGAACAGCAGTCGCGGAATACTGTATGCCGGATCGGGCCCGGATGCCATCCCCGCAGCTCGGAACGCTGCGATGCGCATGCAGCATGCCATGAAAGCCGCGTTGATCATGCGTGGTATCGTGAACTAGGTCGGTCGCTTGGAAAGCCTATCTTATCGGCAAGTGATCGACGAGATCCTTGTCAAAGCGGTCGCCCATGGTGCACTCGAAAATGGAAAGGGCACGGACCAACTCACCTCCGCGCAGCAGGGATCGGGTGGCAGGATCGGTGTTCCCTTATCCGGAAAAGCTCCTCCAATTCATCTGGCAGGAGCAATTGTTCGACACGCGCGATCTGCGCACGGTGAGCGGTCTTCCCCTGGTCGTGCTTCGGCCTGGACGCATCCAGCATTTCAGCGGCCCTGACCTGGACGGCGCCTCCTTGGTCATTGATGGGGAGCGTTGGGAGGGACCTGTGGAAGTGCATGTTCGTTCCACGGAATGGGAGGCCCACGGGCATCACCGGGATCCTGCCTATGACCAGGTGATCCTACACGTCGTCATGCACGCTTGTTCCGACCGCTCGATCTGCGCCAATGGACGCCCGGTCGAGGTGCTTTCCTTGCGAGACAGATTGGACACGGGCTCTCTGAACACCTACGAACGATTGATGAACGCTCGGGAGATGATCGGCTGCGCCCGCTTCATCGACAAGGTCCCTCAAGCGTTGCGTCACGAATGGATGGAGGACCTTCTTCTGGAACGCCTTCTCCGTCGTTCGATGCAGGTCCGATCAGCCATCGATCGGTCCCAAGGTGATCAGGACCAGGTGGTCCATGAGCTGATCGCGAAAGCCTTCGGTGGGCCAAGCAATGGCCTCACTTTCGGTCGGTTGGCCAAAGAGCTTCCGGTCCGTCTGCTTTGGAGATACCGGGACGACCCCTGGCGCTCGGCAGCCTTGGTCCAAGGGGTATCCGGGCTGTGGGGAGGAGGTGAGGGCAACAATAGGACAAGGGAGTTAACGGAGTTCAATGCCTTGGCGCGGATGCATCGACTAAGCGTCATTGCTCCAGCGAGCTGGCTTCGTCGTGGAGCAAGACCGGTGTCCACCCCAGCGGTGCGGATCGCGCAGTGGCTGGCCTTGGTGCAGAGCCTTGAAGGCTCCTGGCAGGAGCTGCTGGGCGCACGCAGCGCAATGGTCGTGCGCGAGGAGCTCATGGAACGCGCTCGTGTGATCGATCGGGAGAACTGGTGCTTCGAGCGTATGAGGGGGCAGTGTCGCATAGGAAAACAGTTGGCCGAGCGGATCATCATCAATGCGTTCGTCCCGGTCCTGCTCGAACAGGCTGCCAGACAGGGGGCCATCGAGCTTCGGGATCGAGCGTTCAGCTGGTTGGATGAATTGCCCTCCGAACGGAATGCCGTGGTCACGGAATGGTCGGCTTTGGGGCTTGGACCGGACAGTGCGGCAGGGTCGCAGGCGCTTCTGGAGTTGCGGGAGCTTTACTGTCGTCCGCGCCGATGCTTATTTTGCAAGTATGGTCGCAACCTGATGTCGCGATCCTGAGCATGATCGACAAGCTTAAAACGGTACTTGAAAGACAGGCATACGGGGTGTGCTCCTGGTGGGCGGACAAGCTCAATGTGCGTACCGAGCAGGTCCGCCTGTCCTTCATCTATCTATCCTTCGTCACTGCTGGTTTGCAGCTGGTCGTGTACCTGGTCATGGCCTTCGTCCTTAAGCACAAGGAGCGCATCAAGAAACCATTCCGGAAGCGGCGGACCGTCTGGGACCTCTGATCGTTCGGCGATCGTGCAACGGTTTTCCGGTGCGCTCCCGGCGGAGGTTCTTTGAAAGCGCGCGTTAGATTCGCCGGATGCGCATCTTGATCACGGGGAGCAATGGCCTGCTGGGTCAGAAGCTCGTTGCTCTGTTCAGGGATGACAAGGAGGTCGAGCTGCTTGCGACCAGCAGAGGGGCTGACCGAACGCCAAGGGGCCTCGAGGAACGCTATGCAGCGATGAACATCACCAAGGTCGCCGAGGTGGATCGTGTGATCGGGAACTTCAGGCCGGAGGTGGTCATCCATACCGCAGCCATGACGAATGTGGATGCCTGTGAACTGGATCCCGATGCCTGCCGACTTCAGAACGTGGAAGCCACACGGTACTTGGTCGAGGCATCCGAACGTGTTGGTGCACATTTCATCCATCTCAGCACCGATTTCATATTCGACGGTGAGAACGGTCCGTACTCGGAGACGGACGAGCCAGGCCCGCTCAGTGTCTATGGACAGAGCAAATTGGATAGCGAGGAGATCGTGCGGAACTCAGGGCTCGAGCGATGGAGCATTGTGCGCACGATCATCGTTTATGGCATTGCGAAAGGCCTTAGCCGCAGCAATGTGGTGCTCTGGGCGAAGGGGGCGCTCGAAAAAGGCGATCCCATCCGCGTGGTCGATGACCAGTTCCGCATGCCAACGCTGGCCGAGGACCTGGCATGGGCATGCAGGCAGATCGCCAGGGTGGGCGCCAATGGAGTGTTCCATGTTTCTGGACCCGACCTCATGAGCATTTTGGAACTGGTCCACCGGGTGGCGGCTTTTTTTGAACTGGACCCGACACCCGTCTCTCCGGTCAAAAGCGCATCATTAGGTCAGCCCGCTGCGCGACCGCCAAGAACGGGTTTCATCCTGGACAAAGCCAGGAGGGAATTGGGCTATGCTCCTCGAAGCTTCGAGGAAGGACTTGCCCTGCTAGCCTCGCAGCTGGATGACTGATCTACTTTGACCGGATGGCGGTCAGGTATTCATCCAGGCGTTCCTTGACCACCGGGAAAAGGATGATCAGCCCGATCATGTTCGGGACCATCATCGCGAATATCATGGCATCCGAAAAATCCAGGACACTGCCCATGTTCGAGGCCGCACCCACCACTACGAACACGCAGAAAAGGACCTTGTAAAGATTGGTCGCTCCTGCGCTCTTCCCGAAGAGGTAGTTCCAGCTCTGGAGCCCATAATAGGACCAGCTTATCATGGTGGAGAAAGCGAACAGCACCACCGCAATGGTCAGGACGTATGAAAAGTTCGGGATGGCCGAGTCGAACACATGGCTGGTCAGGTCCACACCGGTCAGCTGGCTACCATCCTGCATCACAGCGATCCCGTTCACATCGCCATACGGGAAAAGCCCCTGAACATTGTAGATCACGATGACCAGGGCCGTCATGGAGCAGATGACCACGGTATCGATGAACGGTTCGAGCAGAGCGACAATGCCCTCGCTTGCGGCATGCCGCGTCTTCACTGCTGAATGGGCGATGGCAGCCGATCCGATCCCTGCTTCGTTGCTGAACGCGGCCCGGCGGAAGCCCTGTACCAGGACACCCAGGAAACCACCCGCGATGGCCGTGGGGTAGAAGGCCCCTTCCAGGATCGCACTGAATGCAGCCGGAACATGTTGCACATTCATGTAAATGATGATGAGCGCGGCACCGACATAGAGCACCGCCATCAGCGGTACGATCTTCTCCGTGACGGTCGCGATCCGCTTGATGCCTCCGATGATCACGATGGCCACCAGCACGGCCATGACCAGTCCGAACAAGGTGCCACCATAGCTTGAGGTGACCCCCATGCTGTTCATGAAGATGCTCGCGGCCTGGTTGGACTGGAACATGTTCCCTCCGCCGAAGCTGCCACCGATGCACATGATCGCGAAAAGGGAGGCTAGCACCCTGCCCAACCTGGGCAGGTTACGGCTTGCCAGGCCCTTGCTCAAGTAATACATCGGACCACCGAAGACCCTGCCGTCCTTGCCGATCTCACGGAAGGATACCCCCAAGGTGCATTCCACGAACTTGGAGGACATCCCCAAGAGCCCTGCCAGGACCATCCAGAACGTGGCTCCCGGCCCACCAATGGTCACCGCGACCGCTACGCCGGCAATGTTGCCCAATCCCACGGTGGCGCTGAGCGCGGCCGTAAGTGCTTGAAAGTGGTTCACCTCACCGGAGCTGCCTTCCACCCGGATGGTATCCGGTTCATCCCCAGCCACGATATTCAGGTCGGCAGGGAGCTCCTGCACGTTCTCATACTTGCCACGGACCGTATTGATCGCGACACCGAACAAACGGACACCCGGGAAACGGAAGTAGATCGTGAAAAAGGTAGCCCCCAGGATCAGTGGGAACAACACCCAGAAGATGGGTACACCGGCCACCGGGATCTGATAGAAGATGATCTCAACGAACCATCCGGTCGCATTCCCGAAGGCCTGATCGATCCGTTCATCGAGCCCTCCTTCTTCCTGGGCCAGTAGCGCCATGGGAGCGAACAAGGCGGGGACGGAACTGGTCAGCTTCTTCCACATGAGGGGTCCGTTTGTGTGAGGCCAAAGCTAAACGCTTGACAGGACCGGGACCGATGTGGCTCCACGAAGGGACAGGACATGGTCGTGCTTAATTTTCGAACATGGGCAGGGCATGGCTTCGGGTCCTTGCGATGCATCGCGCTGAGCGCCGTGGCATGCTGTTGCTCCTTCTGCTCCTGGTCCTGTCAATGACCTGGGCACTTTGGCAACAATTCCGACCCTTGGCTCCCGTGGAATTGGAAGCCCTGAAGTCAGAGCTAGCTGCTTTTCGGTCGCAGCAGGCCGCTTATGAGGCACGAGCGGATGACGCGCAAAGTGATTCCTCGCCCCTGATCGTCCTGCCCGAAGGGCCGTTCGACCCGAACGACCTGGGCGAGGAACAATGGATGCAACTGGGACTGAATGAGCGTGAGGCCAAAGGAGTAATTCGGTATCGGGACGCCGCTGGAGGGTTCCACTACCTGGAGGACATGGAAAATGTGCGCAGCATCGGAAAGGAGCGTTTCCAAGCCTGGCTGCCGTACATCCGGTTGCCGAAGAGACCGGTGCGTGAAGTCCGAACTTCCGGCAAGGGTTCCATGGCCGCTCGGCGCGAAGAGCGACCCCGGGTGTCAGCGGATGGACCCGACACAACGGGCAAGCCACTGTTGGTGGAACTGAATTCAACCGACAGCGCCACCTTGGTGGCCGTGCCCGGGATAGGTCCCAGTTTTTCGAAAGGCATCCTGGCCTATCGCGAGCTTCTTGGCGGGTATACCTCGTTCGACCAGCTCCATGAGGTCTACGTGCTGCGTGATCATCCGGAAGCGATCGAACGTTTCCTGCACCACCTGCGCTTGGACACGGCGCGGGTCCGATCGATCCCGATCAATTCGTGTACCGCCGATCGATTGGCCGCCCATCCCTATGTTCGCTGGAAACAGGCGAAAGCCCTGGTAGCCTATCGGGATCAGCACGGTCCATTCCATACGCTTGATGAACTGAGCGGCTGCGTCCTGATGGACACGATCACGTTGCGTAAACTTGCGCCCTATTTGACCTTGGAGTGAGCAATTTGCGCGATCGATTGGCCCAAACGATCCGGGATGTACCTGATTTTCCCAAACCGGGGATCTTGTTCCGGGATATCACTCCGGTGATGGAGGATCCAGAGCTTAGCAGGAGCGTTGTGGATGCCTTCGTGGACGGGATCGGGAACGAACGGGTGGACGCGATCGCCGGGATCGAGAGCAGAGGGTTCCTCTATGGCATGCCTCTGGCCCTGAGACTGGGTCTTCCTTTCATTACTGTTCGAAAAAAGGGGAAGCTGCCGCATCAGACGGTATCGTATCGGTACGATCTGGAGTACGGAAGTGCTGAGATCGAGATGCATGTGGATGTGGTGAGACCCGGGATGCGCGTGTTGGTACACGACGACCTCCTGGCCACAGGGGGTACGGCTGCTG
>JAGQVN010000071.1 GCA_020437905.1 Flavobacteriales bacterium | reverse complement strand
TGGTCGGATGCATCTTGCACCTCGATGAGTTCGAGTTCTCTGCCCCAGACATCGGTCAATGTGAACCACCCTACCCGAGGAGTATGAGGTATTGTCAAATAGTCGGTGCAGGGGTTGGGGTAGGGAACCGCACCCCAATTCCCATGACTTGTTTCATAAACCCCAACGGGTGTCCCGCAGGTGTCTGAGGAAAGTATTCCAGCAGATTTGGCGGCTTTATTGATGAATTGGCCTCCTAGGGTGTCGCCGATCGTGGCCACGAAGAGTGAGTCTTGATAGAAGGCCATGCTCCAAATGCCATTGGCCTCGGTCATCAGGTCACCTGGGAGAACACACCACTGTGTGCCATCCCAGGTAGCGAGCCCATTGGCAGGCATACTGTCCACGAAGAAATAACCTCCGCCTGCATACAATAGACCATCGTGTTCGACCAGTGAAGTCACGGTGGCCGTGGATGAAGTCCCCAGTACTTGTCGGATACCATCACCAATGGGATGAAATGCTGAGCCATCCCATCTCATGACGTTCTCTCCTGCGTTTCCTTCGCTGGTTCGTATCTGACCTCCTATATAAAGGGAACCTTGAAAAGAGTTCAAGCACAAAGGACCAGAAAGTGTGCCGACCACTCCCTGCCCTACTGAACTCCATGTTGTTCCGTCGAACTGAGCAAGCCGGTTGCCAGGTAGAACCCGAATTGCACCTGAAATGATAATATTACCGTTGAAGAGTTCAACGTCGTTCAAGGTGGAGAAAGAGGCTGGCTGAAGATCGCCTACAGGGATCCATTGCCCGCTTGAACGGCGCGCTATACCAAAGCAGGTATCTCCATCAGCGACTACGAAGGCCCCGACTGCATAGAGCTCCCCGCCAAGGACCTTCAATGTGCGTACGCGGTTGGAGAACGACCCACATGGATGCCAGGAACCATTCGCAAAGCAAGCCATCTTGTCTACGGGCATGCCCTCGACGGTTGTGAAGTCGCCACCAACGAAGAGAGTATCCTGAAAGTGGGCGAACGTCCAAATGATGTTGTTGAAGGCACCTAGGGTATCCCATTGCCCGTTGGTATACCTCAGAACAGGGTTGTTCGTGAACCATTGAGCGGTATCGATCTTCACTGCACCGGCACAATAGATCGTGTCTTCGGTAGCATTTGACCATACCCGTTGCAGGTTGAGGGCATCACCAGGAAGGCCTGAGGGAAGCCAGCTTTGGGCAGCCAGAGAATAGCTGAGGAACCCGAACAGGAAGGACCAATACCGCATGAGGCTTTACCGTTGTTAGCGCACCACTGCAAAGCGCTGGCTCCTGAAATCCGGGACCAGCACACTGTATGTGCCATTGGACAATACAGGCATGCGCACAATAGCTTGTCCGCCAAGCACCACTACCCGGTCACGATGGATCATCTTTCCCAGGACATCATGGATGGTGACCACCGTTGGTCCATTATTTAGACCCGTTAAGAGAAGCTGATCCGCACCAAGCAACTGGGCACCGAAATCAGGGTTGAAATTCTCAGTAACGCTTGTCAAAATGCCATCTATGCAGAACCCGGCGATGAAAGCATCATTGGGCTGGTCGAGGATGTCGTCGAAGAACGCGCTAGTAAGGGGGTCAGTCAGCGGAAAGTACTGCCCCAGGTCACACGCAGAGTAGGTCGAACCCGATGCATAGAGCTTAACGCCGTCCTTCAAGGCAATTGTCCATATAATGTCCGCGTAGTGATTGGGCGTCATTGGTTCGTTGCCGCCGAAGTAGGTACTCCAGACTAGTGTATGATCCGTAGAAAAATTCATTAGCACTCCATCACCAAACCCCAATCGATCTGCTGAAGTGTAGAGCCCAGAAACATATCGTACAGGAAATAGCGTGTCCGAACTTGTCCCTGCGACAAAGATCTGTCCATCTTGCTGAACTTCTACACTGGTCAACCGTAGTTTTTGACTGTCCTCTCCCGCAAAAGTGGACCATGCAAGAGAACGGTCTGCTCCAGAGAACTGAGCAATGAATCCGCCTTCCTGAAATCCAGTTATTCCATCAAAAAACTGACCTGTACTAAATAATGGGATGTCGTTGCTGAATGTACGCCCCACAATAATTACATCACCATCAGCTGGATCTATGGCCAACCCGTGTTCTCCAAGTTCATCGCCTAAACTACCTCCGAACAGAGTCCCCCAAGTCTGATTGCCATTCAGGTCGAATTCGAATAGAAAGAGATCTCTATCTCCAGCATTGCTGTTTTGAAAGAAAGCACCAGATCCTGGATCCCATGTTTGCATGCTTGGGCTATAGGTAACACCCGAAACAATTATCTTGCTCTGAGCACATCGCACGGAGGTTCCAACATCGTTTCCGGGTCCACCCATATAGGTGCTCCATAGCACCTGATTGGTAGGTGTGAACAATGCCACGAAAGCATCCGCCCCACCCGAAAAGGACCACTGCTCAGCATTAGGAGGAAGAGCGACCTGATGCGAAGGAAGACTACCTGATGTGCCTCCAACTACGACAAGCCTGTCGTTTTTATCAACGGAACAGTTGTAAACGAAAACAGCGCCAGTTCCAAAATACGTTGACCAAACAGAACCTCCTGTAGCATTCTCGAATTCTGCGATGAAGCCGCCAACTACACTTCCTCCGGGATCAAAGTACGCGCCACTGCCCGGGTCCTGAACGAATAGGTCAGTTGTACCGGTTCGACCCACGACATATAACCTTGGATTCGTGCCACTTGTAACAGTAAGCCCAGTTGCATATTGATCACCGAACGATCCGCCATAGAAGTTGGACCAGATCAGTTCGTCCAGTGGGTCGAACCTGCTAATAAAAACGGTTGGCGAACCTTGAGCAATGACTTGCCCATTGAATATTGGGAAGTATAGTGATTGCGCATAGGAGCGGCCCGCAACATAGAAGTTGCCCAGATCGTCGATGACACTTGCTCGTATTTGGTCATCATCATCCCCACCAAAATATGTGCTCCAGCAGACCCCTAGCGTTACCAAATTGCAACTTGGTGTAGGCGGTGGTCCGATTTGAAAGATCAGGGGTTTGTTGGGATCGAAAGTGCTGAAATTGAAGGTCACCTGAGCTGACCCATGTACGTGCTGGTAATCAGCACTCCAACCGACCGGGATGATGGAATTGCCAGTGCCTACTTGATAAGCTACAGCTTCCTCTAGCCGGATCCATTTTTGGTTTAGGTAGATGCGAAGTGCGCCCTGAACATCGATGCCCAAGCTATCCTGACCTTCAAACTGAAGTATCAGGTTGTCTGGGTTGCCACCGGGCTTGATAACGAATGCCATCTTCTGCCCGCGGCTTCCGCTGTAGAAATGCATGTCTATCTCTGGATAGACACCTTCATAGATCGTCCGACTGTATCCGGTCACCCCTGTGACCCCGGAACCGCACCAAGGCAGGTAGAAGTTGCGGATAGCACTTCTTGCTTCAAACACGATAGGGTCTACGATCTGGACTTCTTCACCTACCAAGCGCATATCAACTCGCCATGCCGTATCTGGTGTGCTGATCAACGTGTCGACCTTATTCATTACGAAGGACATCTGCGTGCCCTTGCGCATATACAGTCGTGGATAACCTCCGTCGCTGTAGTAGGCAATGTCAGGTCGCGGGTCGCCGTACGTATCAATCACCTGGCCCTCGTTCGGCCAGAAGCCGATGCTTTCCATTTCATCTTCTCCGAAGAAATCAGGAGGGACATAAGTTTGAGCGAATAAATCGCCCGGGATAGCTGCAATAAGCAGCATGAACCAGAGGTGCTTGTGGTGCATTGATGTGATCTTTAAAATCTCTACAGCTAATGTAATCTGAGTTTTAAACTATTCGACAATGTTTGGGCCTTTCTATGCAATTAACGCGGTAGCTTGGTGCGCATGAAGGATCTGCTTCGCTTGGAGGAGATGGCGCAGTTCGCGTTGTGCCTTGCCGTACTGGTCATGAACGACGTGCCCTGGTGGGCGTATGTCCTGCTGGTCATCGGCCCGGACATCAGTATGCTCGGCTACCTGGCCGGTCCGCGCATCGGGGCCTTCAGCTACAACCTGTTCCACCACAAGGGGGTCGCCATCGCGGTCGCGGTCGTTTCATTCGGTGCGGAAGCGGCCAACATGCTCAGCGCCTCCGGTGATGTGGCCTCGGCCTTCCTGCTGGGTGGCATCATCCTGTACGGTCATGCATCCATGGACCGCATCTTCGGCTATGGCCTCAAGTTCGGCGACTCCTTCCACCACACGCACCTGGGTTGGATCGGCAAGGGCGCAGCGCTCCAAGAAAAGGAGTAGAACGGCTTCCCTCACATGGCAGCGGCCCGCATGCGCATCCTCCTGCTGGATAATTACGATTCCTTCACGTGGAACCTGCATCACCTGTTGGTGCCGCTGGTGGCCGAGGTAGCAGTGGTCCGGAACGATCAGCTTTCCGTTGCCGATACCCGGGGCTACGATGCGATCGTGTTGTCCCCAGGTCCGGGCATGCCCGAGGAAGCGGGGATCATGATGCAGTTGATCCGTGAGCGCATGCACGAGGTGCCGATGCTGGGCGTGTGCCTGGGTATGCAAGGCATGGTGCAGGCCGCCGGTGGAAGCCTGTTCAACCTGGAGCAGGTGCGGCATGGCAGGGAGGAATGGTGCGCCAAGGTCCTGCCGGAAGACCCGCTGTTCCGCGACCTGCCGGACCCTTTCGCCATCGGCTTGTACCACAGCTGGGCCGTGGAGCCGGATACGCTACCGCAACAGTTCCATGTTACCGCGCGCATGGCCGACGGTACCATCATGGCCGTGCGTCATGCCGAGCATCCGGTGGTGGGTGTGCAATTCCATCCGGAAAGTGTCATGTGCCCGCAGGGTCCCGTCATCATGGGCAACTGGGTGCGCGAAGTAGAAGGTCGGATCGCCAGCGACTAGAAGAGCAGGTCGTTCGAGTTGCCGTAGGGCCTGCGCTGTTCCAGTTTCAGGTCCTTAAGGATACTGGCCTTTACGTTGATGCGCACGCTGAAGCTCTTGCGGATGCCGAGGGGGATGATGTTGAAGTTGAACTCCCAGCAGTGCAGGTCCCAGTATAGGTTCAGCGAAGTGGGTGTCCACTCCTCGGCCACCAGGTCGTAGCCGCTGCTGAAGCCGAGCTTCCAGTGCCTCAGGATGTTCACGTCACCGTTGAACAATACGCTCTGGCGCACCTGATCCTCGGTACCGCCGTTCAAGTAACTGCGGAACAGGTCGTAGCTGTAATTCACGTTCAGGCTCCAGGGGAGGCTGAAGTTCGCAAAGGCACCTTTCGAAGGATCGGTCTCCTCGACCACCGTGTCGTCCTGTGGGCCGGCAGCGGGCTGCCCGTAGCGTTTGCTCTTCAGGCTGAAACCGATGGCTGCGTTCAGGTTGGTCAGGCGGGCAAGGGACCCGTTCTCCTTCAGTTGCGAGCGGTCGATGCGTTGGCCCAGGCTGTCCACCGCGTAGGGGTCCCAGTTGCTCACGAAGTTCACATTGATGCGGTCCATGAACGTCGTTCGTGCGCTCAGGTTCACCGGCGACCACTGCACCGAGTCCTTTAGCAGGTCGTATCCGCTGGTCAGGCCTACGAAGTCCAGCAGCTTCATCTTCTTGTAAGGGTCCTTGGCGTCCTCGTCCGCCTTCCGGTCCCGCACCTTGGCCTCCAGGCTTTGGATCAGGCCCAGGTTCACCGTGCCGCTCGCACCGGCGCTGGGCTTTCCATAGATGCCGATGTCGTACGGGGAGTAGCTGCTGGTGGCCCCATTGATGCCGAAGGGGCCTTCGATCTGCGTGCTTTGGTCAGGTCGGTAATTGAAGTTCACGGATGGCGTGATCACGTGCCGGATGGCGCGCAGGTTGCGCCCACGGAACTGGTACATGCCGTAGATCTTGCTGGTCAGCGTGGCCCCGGCGCTCCACTCAAAGGGTGCAGCGAATCGGCTGATGGTGTCGGTGACCGTGAAGATGGTGTCGGCCTCGGTGAACACGGTCTTGCGCAACTGCTCGAAGTACATCCTGTCGACAACGCGGATCTCCGGATTGATGGTGAAGAAACGCGTCTTGAACGAGGTGCTCATGGCTGCGGTGTGGCGGATGCCGTTGCGGAACTGGTCCCACAGGAAGGGGATGTTATCGAACGAGAGCTGGTCCTCGGTGGTGCGCAGCAGGTTGTCGAAGTTCAGCGTGTAATTCACGCCGATCCGGTCGTACCAGCGGTCGCCGATGCGCGTCTTCGAGGTGAAGGGAAAGACCCGCGTCAGGTTGAAGACCACGGAGGGCAGGGTGAGGTCGAAGGTGCGGTTCAGGGTGTTCTGGCTGTGCCGCAAATTCACAGCCAGCGTGTACGGTTTGCCAGGCCAGAGGCGGTTCCAGGCGACGTTGCTCTGGAAGGTGTTGCTCAGGTAATCGTAGGTGTTGCTGTTGAAGTTGTTCGTGAAGTTCTGGCTGGTGCCCACGTTCACCGAGGCGCTGAAACGGTTCGTGAGACTGGCCTTGGGGTCCACCTGGTGGTTCCAGCGGATGAAATAATTCCGCAAGCGACTGAAGTCCGGGAATTCAGGGTCGCTGTTCAGCTGGGTGCTGTGGCTCAGGTCCAGGCTGCCGTTGAAGCGGTAGCGGGTGCGGTAGCGTGTCAGGGAACGCAGGGCCCAACTACCCCTGCTGTAGATGTCGCCGGTGAGCTGCACATCCACGTGATCGTTGATCAGGGCGTAGTAACCACCGTTCAGCAGGAAGAAGCCGAGCTGGTCATTATCACCATACGTCGGTACCAGGATGCCGGAGGTGCCGCCCTTCTTGTTCGGGAACAGGCCGAAAGGGATCACCAGTGGTGTAGGCACTTTGCCGACCTTCATGATGGCCGGGCCGGCGATGATCTTGTCGTCCGGCATCACGATCATGCGGCTCGCGCGGAAGTGGTAATGCGGCTTGGCCCGGTCGCAGGTGGTCAGAAGCCCTCCCTTGCTGTGTACTTCGTTGTTGGCGTGACGTTTGCTGAGCTTCGCCTGAACATAGCTCTCTTGTTCGTTGGTGCGCACTTCATGGATCATCCCTTTGCGTGTGCGGAAACTGAACCGGATGCTGTCCGCCTCGATCAGATGACCGCCCTGGGAGAAATTGGGTTTGCCGACCACCTTTCCAGTCGTGTCGGGCACACCAAAAGCGGTGACCTCCTCGTTCTCATAGCGGTACTCGATGTGGTCGGCCGTGAGCTCGATGTCCTCGTAGGTCACCCGCGCTGCACCATAGAGCAGGACCGATCGCTGCTTCAGGTCGTAGCGAATGCTGTCCCGGGCGCTGTACCGGACCTCGCTCTCCAAGGATTGGGCACCACCTGAGGATGCCAGGCACATCAACAGCACCGTGATGAAAAGTGGCACCCATACCGGACAGCGGCCGCAGGAGGCACCACTACTTTCGCGCCCGGTGAGCTGGGTCCTCGGCGGCATCCACATGGGTGGGCCGAAATTAGGGCTTCCCAGCAGGGTAGGACCGATGCGAGAGAGGATCATTCCATGGTTCCGACCGGTGCTCTGGGCGGCGTTGCTCGCCCTCCCCGCACGATCCATGCCGCAACCGGTCGGCGATCCGAACAAGATCGATGTGATCGTGCTCGATGCGGGTCACGGCGGCAAGGATCCGGGTAACCTCGGGACCGGACGATACACGATCACCGAGAAGGACATCGCCCTGAACGTGACCCTGCTCGTGGGCAAATACATCAAGGAGGCTTTTCCCGATGTGAAGGTCATTTACACGCGCGACGACGATTCCTTCGTGGAACTCCGCGAGCGAACGCGTATCGCCAACAGGAACAATGCGGACCTGTTCATTTCCATCCACTGCAATTCGAACAAGAGCCGTGATCCGTACGGGGCCGATACCTATGTGATGGGTCTGCACAAGACCCAGGAGAACATGAAGGTGGCCCAGAAGGAGAACAGTTCCATCCTGTTGGAGGAAGGTCATGAGATGAAGTATGACGGATATGACCCGAACGATCCCGAGAGCATGATCGCCCTGAGCCTCCGGCAGAACGCGTACATCGATCAGAGCTTGCTGCTGTCCGCATTGGTGCAGGACCAGTTCAGGGAGCGGGTGGGCCGGAAGGACCGGGGGGTCAAGCAGGCCGGGTTTTTGGTGATCAGCTATACCACCATGCCGAGCATCCTGATCGAACTGGGTTTTCTCACGAACGCGAACGAGGAGGATTTTTTACAGAGCGCCAAGGGGCAGGACTATATGGCCTCGGCCATTTACCGGGCGTTCAAGGAGTACAAGCGCACCGTGGAGGGAGTGGATGTGTCCACCGAGCCCACGGAGGTGCCTCCAGCGAACGCGCCTCCCGTCACGGATACCGGAGTGCGCTTCAAGGTCCAGGTGGTCACGGCAAGCAAGCCGGTGACCATCACGGCCAAGAACTTCAAAGGGCTCACCGGGGTGGAAGAACACCAGGGTGCCGGTCTGTTCAAATACACCGTGGGGAACGAAGCTTCGCTGGAGGCGGCGCGGGAGGTCCAGCGCCTGTGTCGCGAGAAGGGGTACGATGGTGCGTTCATCGTGGCCTTCAAGGACGGAGCCCGCATCGATCTGCAGGAAGCCGTTAAATTAGCCCAGGGTCAATCAGGAAGCCTTTGATCAAGCTGAAACGGGAGTATTCCATCGCCCTCATGGCCATTGCCGGTGTGCTGCTCCTGGTCTTCGGCATCAATTACTTGAAGGGTCTCGACCTATTGCAACGGCGCAATGTCTACCACGCCGTATACCAGGATATTTCCGGTGTGGGAGAGACCACGCCTCTGTTCTACAACGGGTACAAGATCGGCAGTGTGATCGGCACGGACCTGCTGCCGAAAGATGGCGGCCGCATCGTGGTGTCCTTCCAATTGGTGGAGAACAACCTGCGGATACCGAAGGATTCCCGCGTGGTGATCACAGGTGACCTCTTGAACAAGTGGACCGCATTGGAGTTCGGCACGTCCACGGAACTTGCTGAAGCCGGGGACACCTTGATGGGGCATACGCCCATGTCGCTCACGGAGAGCGTCACCTCCCAGATCGATCCGTTGAAACGCAAGGCCGAGGCCATGGTCGTCTCCATCGACTCGGTGCTCACCGCTTTCCAGAAGGTGTTGAACAAGGATGCCCGAATGGACATCGACGCGAGCTTCCACAACATCCGGGGCACGTTGGAGAAGCTGAACAGCATGGCCGCCCGCTTGGATCAATTGATCGCCAAGGAGAGCAGTGTGATCGAAGGCACCCTGGAGAACCTGAACAGTGTGACAGGCAATCTGCGATCGAAGAACGACCAGGTAGGACGCATCCTGAGCAATCTGGATACCACGATGTCCGCCTTGGCCGACGGGCGCTTGCAGCACACCCTGGCCTCCTTGGACAGCACCATGTCCGAAGTACGGGACATCATCGGTGGTATCAAGGAAGGGGAGGGCACCCTGGGCAAGCTTGTCGCTCAGGACAGTTTGTACGACAACCTGAACAGCGCGAGCCGCGAATTGGACCTGCTGTTGGAGGACTTCCGGCTGAACCCGAACCGCTACGTGCACGTTTCCCTGTTCGGCAGGAAGGATAAATTGCCCAAGTTGAGCCGTACGGACGTGGAACGCATCGGGGAGGCGATGAAAGCGGAACAGGATCAATGAGCATCAGCGGCATCGTCTTCGCGCTGTGCCTGTTTGCAGCCGGAGGGCTGTTCGCCGTCAAGATGCGGAAGATCGTGCGGAACATCCGCTTGGGCCGGGATGAGCTCATCAACGACCGACCCGGCGAACGGTGGGCCACCATGGCGCGCGTGGCCCTGGGTCAAGGCAAGATGGTCGCACGACCGATCGCCGGTATCCTGCATGTGGTGGTATACGCCGGTTTTGTGATCATCAACATCGAATTGCTGGAGATCGTCATCGATGGCATCTTCGGAACACACCGGGTGTTCGCATTCCTGGGCCCGCTCTATGATGTGCTTATTGCATCGTTCGAGGTCCTTGCGCTCGGGGTGTTCGTGGCATGCGCGATCTTCCTGGTCCGCAGGAACGTGTTACGCCTGAAGCGCTTCTGGATGAAGGAAATGACCGCCTGGCCACGGAGCGATGCGAACATCATCCTGGTGGCCGAGATCATCCTGATGGGCGCCTTCCTGAAGATGAACGCGACCGATCAGGTGCTGGCCATGCGCGGAGTGGACCCGTACGTGGCGGTCGGAAGCTATCCGGTCAGTCAGTTCCTGCGCCCCTTTTTCGAAGGGTACAGCGACGGTGCGTTGATGACCTTCGAACGCATGTTCTGGTGGGTACACATCCTGGGCATTTTCGTGTTCCTGAATTACATCCCGTACAGCAAACACTTCCACATCCTGCTGGCTTTCCCGAACACCTGGTACAGCAAACTGAAGCCCAGTACCCAGGTGGCGAACATGGACCGGGTGACCCAGGAAGTGAAGCTGATGATGGACCCCTCTGCGGACCCCTACGCAGCGCCCCCGGCCGATGCTCCACCACCGGAGCGTTTCGGGGCGAAGGATGTCTTCGACCTGAGCTGGAAAAGCCTGATGGACGCATACAGCTGCACCGAATGTGGGCGTTGTACCAGCGAGTGCCCGGCCAACCTGACCGGTAAACTGCTGAGCCCGCGGAAGGTGATGATGGATACCCGCGACCGCCTGGAAGAGGTGGGCCGGAACATCGATAAGAACGGTTCCTTCCAGGACGATGGAAGGAGCCTGCACGACCGCATCAGCGAGGAGGAGCTCTGGGCCTGTACCACGTGCAACGCGTGTACAGAGGCCTGTCCGGTGAACATCGATCCGGTGGGCATCATCATGGACATGCGTCGCTACCTGGTCATGGAAGAGAGCCGTACACGCCCCGCGCTCACGGCCATGTTCAACAATGTGGAGAACAACGGCGCCCCCTGGCCATTCGCACAGAGCGAACAGCTGAGGTGGGCCGAAGAGGAAGGATACCGATGAGCGATCGCCTGAAGGTGCTCACGATGGCCGAAATGGCCGCGAACGGAGAGAAGCCGGAAGTGCTCTTCTGGGTGGGCTGTGCAGGCAGTTTCGACGATCGGGCGCGCAAGATCACCAAGGCCTTCGTGAGGATCTTGCATGGGGCGAGGGTCAAGTTCGCAGTGCTGGGCGTGGAAGCTTCGTGTACCGGTGACCCGGCGCGCCGGGCAGGGAACGAGTTCCTGTTCCAGATGCAGGCGCTGCAGAACATCGGGACCTTGAACGGCTATGGCGTGGAACGGATCGTCACGGCTTGTCCGCACTGCTTCAATACGCTGAAGAACGAATACCCTGAGCTGGGTGGGAACTATCAGGTGATGCACCACACGCAGTTCCTGAACGCCTTGCTTGCAGAAGGTCGTTTGAAGGTGAAAGGTGGTTCCTTCAAAGGCAAGCGCATCGTGTTCCATGATCCGTGCTACCTCGGACGCGGCAACGGGGAATATGAGGCTCCCCGTGAACTGCTCGAACGCCTTGACGGTGAACTCGTCGAGATGAAACGGAGCCGGGCCAGGGGCTTGTGCTGCGGTGCGGGAGGTGCGCAGATGTTCAAGGAAGCCGAACCCGGGAACGGTGAGGTGAACCACGAGCGGGCCGGAGAAGCGCTTGGCACCGATCCTGGCATAATTGCTGCAGGATGTCCGTTCTGCAACACCATGCTTACCGATGGCGTGAAGCATCACAACAAGGAGCAGGTCTTGGTAAAGGATATCGCAGAACTCATCGCCGAAGCAGCAGACCTATGATAACCGCACCTTCACCAGCCAGGAAATTGTCCGACATGCCGTCCCATGCCCGGGTATGGATCTACAAGTGTGGGCGTGATCTGGGGCAGGCGGAACAGAAGCTGATCCTTGAAAAAGGGGCCGCGTTCACGGCCGATTGGTCCGCACACGGTGATGCCTTGGACGCATGCGTGGATGTGCTGCTCGGCCGCTTCGTGGTGATCGCCCTGGACGAGGTCCAGGCAGCGGCCAGCGGTTGCAGCATCGACAAGAGCGTGGGATTCATCAAGGACCTGGAGCATGACCTGAACATCATGCTCACTGACCGGATGTTGGTGATCTATGAAGTGGAAGGCCAGGTCAGCTGCTGCCGCTTGCAGGAGCTGCCTTCGCTCCTGGCGGAAGGCATGATCGGTCTGGGCACGCCGGTCTACGACGATCTGCTCACCACCGTAGGGGAGATGAACGAGCGCTTCAAGGTCCCCCTCGGGGAGAGCTGGGTCAAGCGCTTCATCCAGTAACGGCGGTCCGACCCGGACCACTACGGCAATTCATCGGAGTTCCTGAAGATATCGGATCGGTCCACAGGTCGTTCGTCCGCGCGCCATTGGAAACCGGTGAGCACCAGTTCATCCGGCGGGATCTTCTCCAGGGGGTACATCACCGCATCGGGTTCCGTCAGAAAGGTGACCGTCGCGACCTCCCCATCCGCCATGTTCACCCGCAGTTTGCTGCAATCCGCCCGGTTCACGCCAACGATGGTCCTCACACCATCCTTTTCCTCCTGCGCGAAATACACGGTGCGGCTGTTCCCTTCCGATAGGATGTGGTCGATCTCACCACGCACGAAGACCCCTGTCATGCTCCGACCGGTCACCTGATCGAAGCGGATGCTGTCCACGCGGGACACCATCAAGGCATCCTGGTCCACGAACAAGCGGTGGACCTGACCATCCGCAAGCAGGATCCGGATGTGGCGACCCGTGATCTGATCGTTGCCGCTCCATAGCACTGGCATGTGGAACATGCGAATGGTGCTGTCGGTCCTGAAGTAAATGAGCGTATCGCAGGCACCCTGGAGATCGGACTTGAAGAACCGCACACCTCGTCGTGCCAGGATCATTCGTTCCCCAGCGCTGTCCGGGATCGCGAAGAGGCTGTCGGCGTGTAGGAACAGGGTGTCCTCCCCGGCCTTCATACGCATCTCAGCGCGTCCGGTCACCAGCGAACGACCGGATCGGCGCGAATGGGCACCGTATGCGCCCAGCACCAGGGTCCCGTTGGCCGTATCCTCGGCCATCACGTTGCCCCAGGCTTTCCCTTCACCGGACCCGGCGTCGTAGGTCAGGCTGTCGCCGATCAGTGTCTGGCCGTCGCTATCCACTTTCGCTCGTCCACTGAACTGGGCGAAACGGTTGTGGGTATCGTACGTTCCCCTCACACAGCTGATCCGTGAACCTTCCTGTTCGATGGTGGTGGGACCATGGAACTCCACGATCCCTGGTCCGGTCAGGTAGTGTAGGCTGTCCGATCGGATGGTCCGTTCCGGATGACGAAGCACCACATCATTGCTGAAGATGAACCGTTTCTGCCCCGTCAGGTACGTGCCCTGCCGGCTGGTAAGCGTATCCCCCTGCTGTTTGCTTACGATCCTTCCGCCGTCCGAGTAAGTGACCCTCCCACCGTTCAGGTCGTGGACCAGATGGTTCGTTCCCAATGTCGAGCCTGGATCCTCAAGGCGCACCTTCCCTTCGAGGATGGCGATCTTGTCCGATGCACTGTAGCGGAGCCGATCCCCCGTGATCAGCAGCGTATCCCCTTGGATGATGCGAATACTGGAATAGGCATCCACGGTCTGGTCCTCGAAGAGCCAGGCACTGTCGCAGGACATGATGGCATCGGCGTGTTTGAAGCGCACCGCCCCCTTCAGGCGTTGGGCTTGTTGCTGCAGCGCCTCATCGAATTCCCACGAGTCGGCATGGAGCACCTCGATGCGACCACCCTGGCCACGGGCCTGAAGCACGACCAACAGAAGCACGATCCCGATCGAACGCAGCATGGGGACATCCCCGGGCCAAAAGCGTGCCGACCTGTCACATCGCTTGGCACGACCGCCATGGGTATGGCTGCGGATGGGACCGCGCGTGATCATTACGGATCAATTCAGAGAGATGCCGGGCATCTTACGCATGTTCCGGTAATGCACGCTCAATTGCTCCATCAGCTTCCGCAACAACCGATCGGCTTCCACGGTCGCCTCGCTCAGTTCGCGGCCTTGTGCCTGAAGGACCATCACGCCGTAGATCCCCGTGAAGCATGTTTCGATCACGCCATGCTCGGTGCCGTCACCTTGTCGGGAGAGGGTCTGGATCGCGGGTTCCACTTCGCGGTACAATGCGGCATAGGTGGGGTCCACCGCGTCGGCCAGCAGCGCCTGGTGCAGCTGCTCCAACTCGTTCAAGGCCTCATCCACATCGCGCAGATGGCCGCCTTCCGCCACTCCTTCGCTGACCATGCGATCGGCAAGGGTCACATACCATTTCAAGGCACGTTCACGAAGTTCCTCGTCGGCATCCATGGGATCGACCAGGTTCTCCTTGATCGTCGTTACATCGAAGCGTGCCGCACGCAGGAGGTCCTCCAGATGCCACATGCGGATGATGTATCCCGAGACATTGTCGCGACGCTCTTGCTCGAAGCGATCGTTCATGGTTCCTTGGTCGCCGGGACCTTTTTCCTGGCGAGGTAGCGCGCGTTCAGTCCGTCCACCACGGTGCGGGTCAGGTCCACTGCGGGATCCCCCACCCAGATCTGACCGCCGCTCTGGACGCTGAAGATGTATTCGTAACCAGCTCGTTCATTGTGCTCGGCAAGGAAATCCATGATCTCCTCACTGATCTCCTCCAGCATGTTCACCTCCATGTTGGCCATTTGTTCCTGACCACGTTGCTGAAGGACCTGGATCTCGTTCATCAGGTTCTGTACTTCCTGCTCATCGGCCTGTATCTCCGCTTTGGTGCTGTATGTATGGTCCTTGGTCATCAGCTCCTGATAGCGTGCTTCGGAACGCGCCAATTTCTGCTTGAGCTGGTTCTCCAAACGTTGCCCCTCGCTTCGGAACAGTTCACCCTTCTCTTTCACCATCACGAAATCCTGCTGAACGGAATCCATGAAGAAGAACGCGATCCGGCTGTCCCCTCGTTTAATGCTGTCCATAACTGCCGAGTGGTCATCGAGCTCGGTCGAAGGAACGGGGGAGGCCAACGCTTCGCCACCGTCCTCCTTTTCCGTCGAGTACCAGACCAAGGCCAGCAAAGCGGTCAGTACCACGTTCCAAACGACCAATACGATGCCCCACGTTCTGTTCATTCCCCTGCGTCCTCCTGTCCTGTGAGGAGGGGGACAAAAGTAGGGAAGGCCTCAGGGACGTTCGGCTACGATGAGCTTTCCTGTGTACAAGGAACCCTGACCGAGCATCTGGAGATGGTATGTACCACTGGTGAGCCGGGACACATCCAGGAGGTGACGGTCGCCCATCACGAAACGCTCGCTGAACACCGACCTGCCGGTCAGATCGACCAGGTCAAGCCGGTAAGGCCCAGCCGGTACACCCATCAAGGTGACCCGATCGCTCGCCGGGTTCGGAACCAGTTCCACTGGCTCATGCACAGGCTCGAAGATGCCGGCGATCACGTTCACGGTCACACAGATCGTGTCGTTCAACTGTTCCATATCACTGGACAGGTCGGACCAGGCACAGAAGGCACCGGCACCGCTGTTCAGGGGTAGGAACTGCGCGTTGAAGCTGAACAGACTGGAATCACCCGGGGGGATCGCCGGCCCTGAATAGTTCTCGGTAACGACAGGCTCACTGGCGAACTGGTAGCTCACCGGGAAGCCATTGGCGACCTGGTTGCCGAAATTCCTGATCCACACGCGGACCACGGTCGGTTGGGTCAGGTCCAGTCCATCGATCAATCCGAAATAGTTGGTGCATCCAATGTCAAGGACTGGCTCCTGTTCCACCCGCAGCCCCAAGTGGAAGTCCTCCGTGGTGCGGTCCCGATACTCCGCCCAAACGTTGTCCAGGATCTCGAAGGAGTGCAGGGAGAACGGTCCGATGATATCGGTGGCAATGTTCACGTTCTCACCGCCCATTTCCCAGGACACATACAGCCCACCCTCGGTCCAGGTCAGGGGGGATGACAGGGGGTGCGAGTTGTCCCCGGCGCCTGCGTCGGCAGGTTGTACGAACACTGAATCGAGCAAGGTGCCCGGGCCGCCGCCCACGCCATCATCATCATAGACCTTCATGTAGTAACCTACAGGTGTCAGGTTCGAGGCGATCCGGATCGTGGTGGCAGTGACCAGGCAGGGATAATAGGGAGCCTCGAGGTAGACCCCGGCGCCACCGTTGCCTCCTGCCCAACCGATGCCGACCCCATCGTCACTGGTTCCGGCCCAATCCAAGCCGAGCACGACCGATGAGGTGTCGTAGACCGTGAGCTCCTGTGTCAGCGAGTTGTTGGCCAGTACCAGCTCGTTCGGGATCCCGCTTAGGTTCCCGGTGAACCGATAGGTGCCACTGGCGGCAGGCATGAACTCATCGGGGAAGGTGATCATTGTATCCACCCCTGGATCGAGCAATGCTATGGTCTGGGTGCCTGTGGCCTGGACCTGGCCCCCTGCATTGAGCACCTGACCGAGCACCTGAACATTGGATACGCTCTGGTTCCCGGTGTTCAGCACTTGCAGCGTCATGGGGAACGCGGGCCCGTTCCGTTGAAGGACCTTGCCCCGGCTTCCTGCTTCGCTCAACCACTCCATCGCCGCATCGGTGATGTCCAACAGCGGCACGGCAGGCGCATAAAAGCGGATCGCGTAGTTGGCGACAGGATAGGTATCCGCCGAATGTTGCAGGCCGATATCACCGCTCAAACTTTCGATACCGATGACGATATCATTGTTCTGGGTCAGCCCCATCTGTTCCTGGAACTGGATCGTAATGGTACTGTCCGCCTTGTTCAAGATCACTTGGAAGGTATTGCTGCCGGTATACGAAGGGGCGGCTTGCTGCCAGAAAGGGACATTCACGTAGGACACGATCGTAGTGTCGGGGGAATCGTATACATAGCATGCGCCGGGGTTGCCTGCTCCCGTGAAGGTGAGGTCCGCGGTCAACGCAGCAATGTAATCCTCCATGCCTCCTGCCTGCGGGATGATGGGGAACGGGCTCGCTTCGTTCGCTGGATTGAACACCAGATAGCCGTTGCTTCCGATCCACATGTTCTTCACTGTATACCAGTAATAGGGCATGTTGGTCTGCATCACGAAGGGGCCGACGAAATTGTCGTCGGCCAGTCCGGTGACAAGAACACCCGAGGAGGTGATATCGATCCAGTCGAAGACCGGTCCTCCAGGTTCGTCACTGTCCTTCCAGATGTATCCATAATCATCGGGACCGCCGGAGGCGGCATGCAACATCAGGGGCAGGCCCAAGGCCGCCGCGAGCAAGGTTCGTATCATGGCGCAACGATAGGTCGCTGAAAGATAACGAACCGTTCCTTTCGGCGCGGTGGGTGGCTACAGGCTCAGCAATTCCTTGAACCGTGAAGCTTGTCGTCGGCTTACCTCCACGGTGCCGGCCTCTCCCTGTACTCCAGGCGCTTGTTTCAATTTGACCATCAATCCTCCATTGAACCAAGGTTCGATCTTGTCCACCCAGCGCAGGTTGATGATGAATTTCCTGTTGGCGCGGAAGAAGATCAACGGGTCAAGCTTCTTTTCCAGGTTGTTCAAGCTGCGCAATACGAGCGGTTTCTGGTCGTCGAAACGCACACGGACGTAGTTGCCTTCGCTCTCGAACGTGCGCACATCCTTGAGCGTCACGAACCAGCATTTCTCCCCGTCCTTCAGGAAGATCTGATCGTTCTCGCGCAAGACCTCCCGCTGTGGTCCGCTCTGTTCCTCCTTCCTGGTCACCTTGTTCAAAGCGGCCTCGAGACGTTCCGGGTCGATGGGCTTCAGCAGGTAGTCCAAGGCGTTCACCTCGAAGGCCTGGATGGCATGCTCGTCATAGGCGGTCACGAAAATGACCTGGGGTGCCGGGTCCAGCGATGCCAGGAGCTCGAATCCGCTCCTCCCTGGCATGTTGATGTCCAGGAACAGGAGGTCAGGACGTTCTTTCTCGATGAGCTCTTCCGCCTCATCAGCGTTCGCGGCCTCGCCAACGACCTCCACGTGTTCGAAGGCTTTCAGGGAATTGAGCAGCTCCTTTCGTGCGAGCCTTTCGTCATCAATGATCAATGCTTTCATGGTTCTGTTCTGGGTTCTGAAGTCGGTTCCGCGATCCTGGGCACAACCACCCGGGTGAGCACCTCGTTCCCGTACTGTGCGATCTCCAGGGATGCCGACCCACCATACAGGAGCTGCAAACGCTTTCGTGTGTTCTTCAGACCGATGCCTGTCCCGTTTATCCTTCCAGGAACATAGCTCCCTGAGTTCCTCACCAGCAATTCCAGTCCATCCTCCCTTCCGCGCGCCGCAATATGCAGATCACCGCCCTCCTTGCGCTTTGCGATACCATGGCGCACCGCATTCTCCACCAGGGTCTGCAGGAGCATGGGTGGCACTTGTTCCCGTTCGGTCCCGCGATCGATGTCCATGCTGACCCGAAGCCGTTCTTCGTAGCGCATTGATTCCAATGCCAGATAGGCTTTCACGATGTCCACTTCCTCGCCCAAAGGCACCACCTTCCGCTTTACCGTGGTCATGGCGTTGCGAAGGATGGCACTGAGTTGCGTGATGGCCCGCTTGGCCTGCTCCGGGTCCTCATCGATCAGCGCCCGTATCCCGTTCAGGGCATTGAACATGAAATGCGGATTGAGCTGGGCGCGAAGGTTCTGCAATTGGTTCTCCCGATCCAGCGTCTCCAGGCGAAGGGAACGGATCTCCTCTTTCCTGATCCGAGCGAAATAATGATAGGCCAGGTAGGAGAAGGACCAGAGGAGCAGGAGCACGGACCAGTTCAACCAATGGCTGAACAGATCCACCAAAGGCCCGGAGAGCATGGTCGAGGATGTTCCGGGCCAGAGCTCGCGAACAATGCTTTCCACCAGCGTGACCAGCACGCCCAGGCCGACCGCACTTGCAAAAAGCCGTGGCAAGAGCTCAGCGATCGGTCGGCCGAGCCATCCTCGTCGCAGGATGAGGGCGCGCAGGAGATGGCTCGTGACCAGACCGAGCAGGAAGACCATGCCGCTCACCTGCACCAACAGGGGAGAGATGGACCGGTTCAGGTAGTTCCAAACCAGGAAAAGACCCACGTAGGAACCCCAGGACAGGACTTGCACGGTCCAATACAGCACGGTTTTTCGTCGTTGGTCCATGCACCACGAAAATACCGCGCGTCCGTGGCCGAAGATGGGGGATCACATGAGCGGCTTGCCGAGCGGCCGGGCGGTGCCCACCCGATCACCTTGGCACATGTGCGCTCTGGATGTGTCTGGTCTACCTTGTACGTCCGATGAATTTCCTGGCCCACCTTTACCTCAGCGGGAACGACCCCCACATCATCGTGGGGAATTTCATGGGTGATGGTGTCAAGGGACGTGATCTGCAGCGGTTTCCCGTCCAGGTACAGCGGGGTATCAGGCTCCATCGGACCATCGATCACATGACGGACTCACATCCGCTGACCCGCTCGGGAAGGACGCGCTTGCACGGGAGCGTCGGCAAGTATGCCGGGGTGGTCATCGATCTGTTCTATGACCATCTCCTGGCAGTGCATTGGGACGAGCACCACGAAGAACCGTTGGACCGCTTCAAGGAACGGATGTATGTCCTGCTTAACGGCCACCGGGGGATCATCGAAGGGCGCGCTGGCCGGATGTTGCCGCACATGATCGACGGGGATTGGTTGGGGGCTTATGCGACGTGGAACGGTCTTTCCGGGGCATTACGCGGCCTTGCGCATCGGGCGTCCCGGGGTGAGGTCATGATCGGTGCCGAAGAGCTCCTTCGCACACATTATGACGTCTTTCTTCAGGAGTTCAGACAAGTCCTTGCCGATGTTCAGGCGGCCACCACCAGCTTCCGATGACCCGACGATCGCTTTCGTTCACGTTCATCGGTATCGCGCTGCTTGGCACGACCGGTTACCTGTTCTGGGACGGGGTCGATCGGAGGCCGTTGGATCGACTGCATCCCGACGCGCACCCTCGGGTCGATCGTGACCTCAAAGCCATCCTTGCTGATACGCTGCGTGTACTTGTCCTTCAGGACCCCTTGACGTGGGAGCCTGTGCGTTCAGGTGCGCGAGGCCTGGAATGGGAGTTGTTGCAAGGCTACGCCGCGGACAGGGGCATACCTGTCCGAGCTGTTCGGGTACCGGTCGCGGATTCGCTTCTTTCCTGGCTGCAACAGGGAAGGGGTGACGTGGTCGCGGCC
>JAGQVN010000070.1 GCA_020437905.1 Flavobacteriales bacterium | reverse complement strand
TGTCTCAGTACCAGTGTGGGGGATAACCCTCTCAGGCCCCCTACCGATCGTAGCCTTGGTGAGCCATTACCTCACCAACTAGCTAATGGGCCGCATGCCTATCCCGTACCGTCGGAACTTTCAGATCAAAAGGATGCCCTTTCGATCATTATGGGGTATTAATCCGGATTTCTCCGGGCTATCCCCCAGTACGAGGCAAGTTGCATACGTGTTACGCACCCGTGCGCCGGTCGTCAGCAAGAGCAAGCTCTCCTGTTACCCCTCGACTTGCATGTGTTAAGCCTGCCGCTAGCGTTCATCCTGAGCCAGGATCAAACTCTCCATTGTAAGTGTTCGATCGTATTGGCTCGACGAGGTCTTTCTTCTCGATCTTCGATCAAGAGGACCTTCTGCTGTTCTCAGAATGGACAATACTTCAAAGAACGCTATGTTTTCCGGGTAGACCCCGGACCACAGACGTCATCAACACCCCCAAGTGGAAAACCTTCCATCAAAGGGAGGGCAAAATTAACTCAACCGAAATTATCCGGCAAGCTTTGGGTCAGGAGTTTTTTGAACACCCCTTTTCGACCCTTCCTACCCCCCCTCTCAGGGATGCTTCAAAGAACGTTTTGCTCGAAAGCGGGTGCAAATGTAAGGCCTTATTTCATTCCTGCAAGGGGTGACCAAAAAATAATTCAGGGCACCGAGCGGGAGACCGGCAAGACCTTCCCATTGTACTGCTGCTGGCCCTCCATGGCGAACCGGGCAATGTATGCGCCCATCGCCTCGGCACTGGTGCCTCCAGTGAAGTCCGGGAAGGCCGCACGGAGCATCTCGGTGTCCACGGCACCCAATGCCAGACAATTGCATGCGACCCCATACGGGGCCAGTTCTTCTGCGAGGCATTCACTGATCCCAGCCAAGGCCGCCTTGCTAGAACTGTACCCCAACAGACCGGCGAACTTGGCACTTCCCTGGAAGCCCCCCATGCTGCCGATGTTGAGCACATGCCCCATGGGTGCTGCCAGGAACCGATCCCGTAATCCCTGGGCCAGCAACAGGGGGGCGAATGCATTCACGTGAAACAGCTTTTCAAGGCCGTGCCTGCTCCAATCCCCGATCGTTCTTCGATCGAAGGCCCCGGCATTGTTCACCAATGCACGGATAGGAAGCTCCCGACCAACGGCGATCACCTCGTGCACCCCCGCGTCCGTGCCAAGGTCTGCTGCGAGGATCCGGAGTCCTTCCGTATCGGGACCGATCGCCTGCTGCAGATCCTCCAGGGCAGCGCGGTCCCTGGCCACGGCCAGGACGGAGACCGGGTAGGACCTGACCAGGTCCAGGACCACTTCCCTGCCGATGCCGCGGCTGGCGCCGGTCACAATGACCCACTCATCCCTTCTTTCCTTGCTTTCCACTGTTCGGGGTTGTTCTCTTCTTCTTCCTAGCGGGCGGTTCCGCGAACACATCACCAAGCTGGGCCATTTGCCGCAGCACCCATGACCTGCGACCAAGCAGGTACTTCGTTGGCCTGATGCAATCGGACCGTTGCGGCGATGGCAGCACGACCGCGATCAACGCAGCGTGCTCCCGGGTGAGCCTTGACGGTGGTACATGGAAGCAGTGGGCCGCTGCTGCTCCCACACCGAACCTGCCTTTCCCGGTCTCCGCCACGTTCATGTACACGGTGATGATACGTTCCTTGCTCCACAGAAGCTCCATGACCGCCGTGAACCAGACCTCGATCCCTTTTCGCAAGTAGGTCCTGCCCTGCCACAAGAAAACGTTCTTAGCCGTCTGCTGGCTGATGGTACTGCCTCCCTTCAGTCGGCGACCCTTCCTTTTGGAAGCATTGTGTTCCGCCGCTTTTCGCAATGCTTCAAGATCGAAACCATGGTGTTCCATGAACCGCTGGTCCTCGGCCGCGACCAATGCGATAGGGACCACGGATGCGATCTCATCGGCATCATACCAAGGTCGTTGCAGGCTTCCGTGCTGGACCCAGCGCTCGAGCATGGTCCAGGTGACCGGGGGATCGAAAACACCCAGGACGGCCACCCAAAGGATGGTAACGACCATGCCCCAGATCAGGGTGGTTGCAAGAGATCGGAAAATGACCATGCCCGGGCCCAAGGTAGCCATGCACAAGAGGTCGGACCAGCGAGGATCGATCAGCTGGGGTCCAATGCCGCCGGCAGGACCCCCTCATAGATGGCCGTGATCTCCTCAATGGACCCAAAATGTTCATCATCGACCACGAGCTTTCCCTTGGTGACATGGCCCAGCAAGACGCATGGCACCTCGCTCGCAGACATGAGGTCAAGGAACTCGGTCTCCTCGTCCTCATCCACGCTGACCAATGCTCGCCCCTGCCCTTCGCCAAAAAGGAAGGCATCCGTTCTGGTCTCCGAATCCGTAACTACGTCGAAGCCCAGCTGCCGGTGCAGGGCCATTTCCACCAGTGCTGTCCACACACCCCCCTCGCTGATGTCGTGAGCTGCATTGATGAGCTGCTTCCGTATCAGGATGAGCAGCATGGTATGCAGACGGGTCTCTTCGGCAAGGTCGAAATAAGGGGCCGGTGAATGCTTCACACCATGATGCCTGACCAGGTACTCACTGCTTGCCAGATCATCCGTGCTCTTGCCAAGCAGGAAGATCAGATCGCCCTTCTTCCGAAAGGACATACCCATGCGCTTGCTGACATCGGGAACGATACCGAGCATACCGATCGTAGGTGTGGGAAAAACAGGGGTCGTTCCACCATCGGAGGTCACGGTCTGATTGTAGAAGCTCACGTTGCCACCCGTAACCGGCGCATCGAAAGCCCGACACGCTTCCCCCATGCCCCGGATGGCCTCGGCGAACTGCCAATAGACCTCGGGGTCATACGGGTTCCCGAAATTCAAGCAATTCGTCACCCCACATGGCTGGCCACCTGAACAGGCGATGTTGCGGGCTGCCTCGCTCACTGCGATCATGGCCCCCCTGTAGGGATCGGCGTGAACATATCGTGCATTGCAATCCACAGAGACGGCCAACGCCTTGTTGGTCTCCTTGATCAACACAAGCCCTGCATCACTGGGGTCGTTCGTACCCAGGTTATTGGTGCGGACCATGGTGTCATACTGTTCACTGACCCACTTTTTAGAAGCAATATTGGGCGAAGCAAGCAAGCTCAGGGCGATCGGTCCGAGCGCATCGGGTTCGGGAATGGATGACGGGTCGTATGCATCCACGCTATCCAGATATGCGGGTCTTTTCCGCTCCCTGTGGTAGACCGGTGCTCCGCCTCCCAGCACCAAGCTTTCAGCGGGGACCTCTGCGACAAGCTTTCCGCTCATGAAGTAGCGCAGCATGCCACCCTCGGTGACTTCCCCGATCTGGACACAATTGAGGTCCCATTTCTCAAAGATGGAACTCACGTCCTTCTCCCTGCCCTTTTTCACCACCACGAGCATGCGTTCCTGGCTTTCACTGAGCAGGATCTCCCAATCGCGCATTCCCTCCTGCCGGGTAGGGACCTTGTCCAGGTGGATGTCCATGCCGCAACCACCCTTGGCGCTCATCTCACTGGTACTGCACGTAATGCCTGCTGCGCCCATGTCCTGCATGCCGATCAGCGCATCCGTTGCCGCCAGTTCCAAGGATGCCTCGAGCAGCAGTTTCTCCATGAAGGGATCCCCGACCTGTACAGCGGGCAGGTCCTCCACGCTGCTGTCCGAAATATCCTTGCTGGCGAAGGAAGCTCCGTGAATGCCATCCTTGCCCGTTGCACTGCCGACAATGAACACGGGATTGCCGGTTCCATGGGCCGTGGCGCTGATGACCCGGTCAGTGCGCACGATCCCTACGCTCATCGCATTGACCAATGGATTGGTGGCGTAGCACGGATCGAAGTACACCTCTCCACCGAGCACGGGTACACCGAACGCGTTGCCGTAGTCTCCGATCCCCTTGACGACACCCCGCATGTGCCAGCGTGCCGTTGCGTCCTTGGTGATATCGCCGAACCTCAGCGAATTCAGCTGTGCGATGGGACGTGCGCCCATGGTGAAAATGTCCCGATTGATGCCACCCACACCCGTGGCAGCACCCTGATAGGGTTCGATCGCACTCGGGTGGTTATGGCTTTCGATCTTGAACGCGCAGGCCCAACCATCCCCGATATCGACCAGACCTGCGTTCTCTTCACCGGCTTCCGCAAGCATCCTTGGACCGCTCCTTGGCAGGGTCTTCAGCAGGCTGATCGAGTTCTTGTACGAACAATGCTCGCTCCACATCGCGCTGAACACGCTCAGCTCGGTGAAGTTCGGGGGCCTTCCCAGTATCTCCTGGATCTTGTCGAATTCCTCAGGCAGGAGACCCAACTTCCGGGCTACCTCGAGGTCTGCATCGGGTCGCACTTCCTTGTTTCGTGCGGCAGGTGATACCTTCTTCATGGGAGGACAAAGAAAACGCGTTGTGCGCAGTTCGGCACGGAAGGGTCGCAAGGAAGGGCGAGTGATAAATTCGGCACTTCATGCTCGATGCCCTGCTGGCCATGGGTTTTCTGCTTCTGCTCCTCTGGGGCATGCGGCAGGTGACCTTCTTTCGGGACGACCATTTCGGGAATGTGCTGCCATGGGTATTCCTCCTGAAGGCTTTGTCGGGAACGGCACTGTGGTATGTCTACACCTACCTCTACACGGACAGGGCAACGGCCGATCTGTACAAGTATTTTGATGATAGTGCGGTGATGTTCAGCGCCCTTCCCGAGCGTCCGATGGACTACCTGCGAATGCTCCTGGGCATCGGGAACGATACCCAGTA
Source organism: Flavobacteriales bacterium (assembly GCA_020437905.1). Classification (GTDB taxonomy): domain Bacteria; phylum Bacteroidota; class Bacteroidia; order Flavobacteriales_F; family PHOS-HE28; genus PHOS-HE28. Next base: position 30,918 of record JAGQVN010000070.1, on the reverse strand, counting down.
TTTCACGGACACCTACTATGTCCACATGAACAACTGGTTCAGGGAATACGAAGGCAACCTGTACAACGATTCGCATACCATGATCCGGTTCAATGCCTTGGTCAGGCTGATCTCCTTCGGCAGCTTGCATGTGCACACGGTTTTCGCGTGTGCACTTTCGTTGATCGGGCTCACGGCCTTGTACAAGGCCATTGCCCCCCAGATGCCTGGCAAGGAATACGGTGTTGGTGCGGCGCTCTTCTTCATTCCATCGGTGCTCTTCTGGGGTAGCGGGGTGATCAAGGAAAGTCTGCTCTTCTTTGCTTTGGGATCTCTCGTCATGCAGGTATTCCGATGGATGCGGAACGGGCCGGACCTGAGAGGTGCACTCATCGTTCTCCTCTGCACCACACTGCTGTTCTTCTTGAAGTTCTATGTGCTCGTCAGCATGATACCGGGGCTTCTGGCCTTGTACTGGTGTCGACGGTCCCGGGGGCGGGTATTTCCGCGTTTTGCCGGGGTCCTTGCTCTTTTCGCATTGATCGCGCTGAATGTCCAGTACATCATCCCCGGGTTCAACGTATTGGAGGTCCTGTACTGGAAGCATCGCGACTTCATCGGACTTGCCCAGAGCATGGACAGCGGGAGCTTCCTTGATCCTGTCTCGCTCAGGCCCGACATCTGGAGCTTCGTAAAAGCCGCACCACATGCGTTGTACATCACCTTGTTCGGTCCGATACATACCGCGACCGATGGGCTGTTGGGAGCCATGGCGGGCATGGAAACGATCGCTCTGTTGGCCTTGGTGGTGCTCATCCTTCGCAGGCGGCGTTCGCTTGCGGAGGTCGATCTTGCGCTGGTGCTTTATTGCCTCTCCTTTGTGCTGCTGCTATCCCTGATGATCGGGTATACCACGCCTGTCATGGGTGCCGTGGTCCGTTATCGGACACCCTTGTTACCCTTTGTCGTGATCGCTGTGCTTGCGTTCAGTGATGTGCAAAGCAGCACCGTCAGGCCTTTCAACTTCAACAGATCCGGAACATGAGGTCTCATTGGGCCCTTTGGTCGACACTTTTTACGATGATCGGATGCACCTATCGTTCCGAGAAGGCGGACCTGGTGATACACAATGCCGTGATCCATACCATGGATGCTGGGAACGACCTGTTCCAGGCCATGGCCATCCGTGATGGAAGGATACTTGAGCTTGGGCCGGAACATCAGATCCTGAACAAGTACAAGGGGCGTTCCTATTATGATGCCGCAGGATCACATGTTTATCCCGGGTTCATCGATGCCCACTGTCATTTCTACGGTTATGGTCTGAACGCCCAGAAGGTCGACCTGGTGGGGACCTCGGATTGGGACGAAGTATTGGAGAGGACTCAACATTTCGCGCATGCACATCCGGAAAAGACATGGATCATCGGACGCGGTTGGGACCAGAACGATTGGCCCGAGGTCACGGACCCCGACAGGACGGAACTGGATCGGTTGTTCCCTGACAGACCCGTGCTTCTGCAACGCGTGGATGGGCATGCCGCGGTCGTGAACCAGGCTGCCATGGACCGGGTGGGTCTGGCCGCAGGAGACCATGTTGAAGGCGGTCTGCTCGTGGAACGTGACGATCAACTGACCGGTCTGCTGCTCGACAACGCCGTGGCCATATTCGAGACCATCATGGAGGAGGCTGACGAGACCACGAAGCGGACCGCCTTGCTCCATGCACAGCAAGCTGTGTTCCAGGCCGGACTGACATCCGTTTGCGACGCCGGGCTGGATATCGGCACGATCGAACTGATCCGATCCATGCAGGGGACAGGTGAATTGAAAGTGAGGGTCCATGCCATGGTCTCAGAGAGCCCAGAGGCACTCGCACATTATGCCCAGGTCGGTATGGTGAACGAAGAACGGCTGACCGTCAGGTGCATCAAGGTCTACGCGGACGGCGCCCTGGGGTCGCGAGGTGCCCTGCTCAAGGAGCCCTATCACGATAAGCCGGAACACTTCGGGCTTCAGCTTCGCTCACGGGAGCACTTGTCGGAAGTGGCCGAATGGTGCATTGACCATGGTTTTCAGATGGCGACACACTGCATCGGTGATTCAGCCAACAAGCTGATGCTGGATATCTATGGAACGCGCTTGAAAGGAAGCAACGATAGGCGTTGGCGGATCGAACACGCACAGGTCGTGGACCCGGCCGACAGGGACCAGTTCGCTGCGTGGGGAGTGATCCCGAGTGTGCAGCCCACGCATGCCACAAGCGATGCCCCGTGGGCCGAAGCAAGATTGGGTGCAGATCGGATGAACGGTGCATACGCCTACCGTTCGCTCATGGAGCAACTCGGACTGCTCGCGCTTGGAACGGATTTTCCGGTGGAAGCGATCGATCCCCTGGGAACGTTCCGATCAGCCGTGTTCAGGCAGGACGCCCACGGCGATCCTGTCGACGGGTTCCGGTTGGAGGAGGCTTTGACCAGGGAGGAAGCGCTGCGTGGCATGACCATCTGGAACGCCATCTCCCTGTTCCGGGAGGCCGACCTCGGGTCCCTGGAGCCAGGCAAGCTCGCCGACCTGGTCATTTTGGACCATGACCTGTTGAACGTGGGTCCGGACCAGATCGGTTCCGTGGAGGTCCAGGCCACCTTCGTGAATGGCGAAAAGGTGTACTGAACGCTCTCATTCAATTCTGGCGTAGCGATCAGGGCGGGGAACCGCCCCCTCCCAGTTGCTCCAATGTGCGCGCGATCTGGAGCATGTGCCTTTGCTGATGGGCCACAGGGAACCTTAGCGCATCACCTATCCTGAACTTGAGGACAGGGCCCAATGTGCTCACGATCCGGGGACCCTGGATCCCCATTTCACGAGCCTGGGGCAACAAGGCCAGGAACCCGTTCAGAATACCCCTGAACCGTTGAAAAACCTCCCGTGGCTTGTCCAGATCGGCCTTCGGCACGAAGCGGTCCATCGTGCGCATCTTCATTCGGATACGCCCTTCTACACCGGGATCCATGGATCGGACCGACCATTCACCGAGCGGCCCAGCCTTGTACTGCTCCGCGCGTACGAATCGGGACCTGGGGTCGGCGTACGCGCGCTGCAGCCCTTTCAGGTAATGTTCACTGCTGAGCGACATATGCTCCACGATCTCCACTACGCTCCACTTTCCAGGAGCCGGTCTTGCCACAAGTTCCTGCTCCGGGTATCCGGCCCATTCATTCAACCGCTGAAGCTGATCGTTCAGTCTGGCTTCCAAGTCGTTCAGCAATTTACCGCTCGCATAGTTCCTCATGCCGCAAACGTATCGGGGGCTGACACCTCCGACCATTGATCTGGATCAAGAAACCTTCTCAAACCGCCTTGGCCCTCAACCGGCTGAACGTTTCCGGGGTCATCCGCAGGTACGAGGCAATGTCCTTTTGAGGGACAAGCTGGAGCAAATGAGCACTGCGCTCCATGAAGCGCAGGAAACGATCCTCTGCGCTTAGCGATAGTTGTTCGATCTCCCGTGTTGCCCGTCCGAGGAGAAGCTCTTCCAGGATAAGGCGCCCGAAGCGGTCCATCCCTGGGACATGATCGTATGCTTCCTGAAGGTCCCTGTAACCGATCATGTACGCGGCGGAAGATCCCAGGGAGACCAGCTCGAACCGGGCAGGTCGTTGGGCCACGAACGAATCATAAACACCGGTCCAGCTTCCATCATAGCTGAAGCCCACGATATGCTCGACGCCCTCGTGCAGGTGATACAACTTGTGCACACCTTCGACCATGACACCGAACCGGTCCTCGGTACGTCCCGCCTGGCTGACCAGTTCCCCCTTTTGGAATTCGAATCGCTTCCATTTGGGCTCGAACGCGGACCACGCCCGATCGCTCAATTCCACATACCGGGAGATCGCAGCGCGGACCTGATGCATACGATCGAAGATATCGAAGTACCCCGGTCTATTTTCGCCTCGTCATGGAACGAGACGTTCCCTTCGACCAAGGTGACAGCTGTGCGCTGGTCCGTATCCTGGGGGAAAGTGTCCGCCCTGGAGAGCAGCTCACGCTGGACCTGCAGGTAGCCCGGCTGTACACCAGGACCTCGGTGAACATCCCCGTGGTGGTGCATCGCAGCATGGCCGATGGACCGGTATTGCTCCTGCTCGCCGGGGTGCATGGGGATGAAGTGAACGGCATTGATACCGTACGGAGGATCCTTAACGATGTGGGCACCCGGCCGATCGAGAAAGGTACGTTGGTGGCCATACCGGTGTTCAACGTGTTCGGCTTCTTGAACATGAAGCGACAACTGCCCGACGGCAGGGACCTGAACCGCTATTTCCCGGGTTCGCCGAAGGGATCGCTGGCGAGCAGGTTGGCCCACGCACTGGCCAAGGATGTCCTACCGGCAGTGGACCTAACCATCGACCTGCACTCTGGTTCCGCCCAGCGCTATAATCTGCCCCATATCCGTTTCACGGAGGATGATGAAAGGTCGTTGGAACTGGCCCGGGTGTTCGACGCACCGTTGATCGTTCAAGCACCCGTTCGCCCCCGCTCCATCCGGGAGATGCTCCATCAGCAAGGCCGATCCTACCTGCTTTTCGAAGGAGGCAAGGCGCAGAGCCTTGACCACGATGCGATCAGGGTGGCCCACCGGGGCATCACCCGGATCATGGAGCACCTGGGCCTGTGGTCAGGCACCTCGGACCTGACACAAGGTACTTCCATGATCACGGGATCGCGGTGGGTGAGAGCTGGCCACAGCGGCCTCTTTCACCCCATGATGGAGAACGGCAGCAAGGTGTCCCAAGGCATGATCCTGGGGCTCATCACGGATCCGTATGGTGAAATGGCCAAGCAAGTGAAGGCTCCCTTTGATGGCACCCTGTTCTGCGTGAACACGGCACCCGTGGTGAACCAGGGTGACGCATTGTTCCACCTCGGTTACTGAACCGCAAGCAGGATCATCGGATGATCACCGGCACCGAACGCCGTCCACCCTGGACCTCCACCACGAGCAGATAGCTACCGGAAGCGAGCTGCTGAACATCCAGCAACATCGCTCCGTTCCCTTCTCTGACCTCTGTCGAACGCACCGCTCGCCCCTCGATGGTCATCAGCGTAACCCGAGCCGGCCCTTCCCTGTCCAGCTCGATCCAAAGCTGCTGGTCGGCCGGAACAGGCCAGACACGGAAACGCGCTTGCTCCTGTATGAGCCCTGTCCCCGTCACCACCACGAGCAGGGGATCGCTCAGGGCATAACAGCCATTCTCATCTTCGATCATCACCTGGTAGGTTCCCGAGGTCAGGGCCTCCAACTCCTGCTGATCCGCGTCGGGGACGGGTGATCCGTCCAGCATCCACTGATAGGACGTCGCAGGTCCGGTGCTGAGGACATTACCTTGCTGCATGATCACTGGTATCCCTGGTGTGGGTACCTCGATGAACTCGAGCGTATCCGAACGTCCGAAACAACCCGCTGAATTGGTGCCTTCAACCGACAGTGATCCGCTCGCGCTCTGAAAGACCATCGGCATGGTCGATCCGTTGGACCAGATGAGATCCACGAGACCCATCGGTGCATCGATCGCCACACTATCACCCGAGCAGATCGTGGTGTCCGCCACCAAGGACATGTCCGGACCGGCCGCAAGCAGGGTGGCGAACGCATCCAACTTGCCGTATCCCCAATCCACGTTCGGCACCGGACCGGTGTAGCTGTCGTTCCTCGCCCCATCATGAATACTGGACACGATCTGATGACCTTCGATCATTGGACAACGCTCCATCAGGAGCGCAACCGTACCGGCAACCACCGGGGATGCGATCGAAGTCCCACCTCCGCGGATATGGAAGCCTCCCTGGGCCACCTTTTCCGGATCGTTCGCAAGAAAGAACTGGATCAGGTCCAGCGGGGCGGAAGAAAGCGTGATGTCGCCTGTCGCTGCCACATCGGGTTTCATCCGACCATCACGGGTGGGCCCATTGCTGCTTCCCGGGCTGAGCTCCTCTTCTGTTCCTGCGAACGTGAGCCAATTGTTGTTCACATCGAAGTAGGCCAACTCGTTCTGGTAGTTGGCCACGGTGATGACCTTGTCCGAACAAGCCCACGAGTCCACCGTGCGCATGAAGGTGTCAGGCTGACCATACCTGGCACTGTCCGGGAACTCCGTGAAGTTGGAGAAATCGCCCCCGACGATCTGGGAGGTTCCGAAGGCCGTACCGCTCCATACATCGAAACCTCCTGTGCCTGCGGTCATGAACCGGTACCAATACCCGTTGATACTGTCCGGTTCCGGCATGAAAACGTCCATCCGATACTGCTCACCACGAAGCTCCGCGAAATACTGAACGACCCCCAACCGGTTGCCGGACAGGGACCACAGGGTATCCGTGATCAACTGGCCAAGCACGCCTTGAATGCCATGGAAAGGCGTATTGCCACGCAGCCGATAGCGCCCTCCTCCGATCCGATCGCCCCCCATCGCGAACTGGACCTGGTGCATCTCGGCCGTATCGGCCCAAAGCTCAAAGTACAGCGCAGGATAGCCGAAGAGGCTGTTCTGGTTGACCCGGAACCACGTGAACGACGTATCCGCTGACGGCGCACCACGCAGGTGGTAGTTCGCCACTCCGCGGCTGTTCCCGGCCGCGCATACCATGGCCCTGCCGGGAGCTTGTTGAAGCCGGTCATCGATGAACAGAGCGGCAGCATCCAGTCCATCATGACTACCCATGTAATCGCCCAAACTGGCATTGATGACCACTGGCATGCCCAAGGCATCCGCCTCGTTCAGGATGTAGTCCACTGCGTCCGCCACCGAGGCCTTCCAGTTTGGACGGTCGAAATCACTGCTCACGATGATCAGGTCGGCTTCCGGCGCGACCCCCCTGTGCCGCCCATTAGCCAGCCCGTTCCCCGCCGCTGTACCAGTGACGGTGGATCCATGGCCGAACCAATCCGGCTGATCCACGGATGGGCACCCCCCAGCATTGATGGCGGTACTGTCGAATGCCTGCCCGTAACCATAGGGTTGCGGAGTGAACTGTGCATCGACTGGCAGGGTCTGGTCCCAGTACCTCAGGACCCTGGTCCTGCCATCCGCGAGTTGGAAATCGGGATGGGTGAGGTCCAATCCGGCATCGATCAACGCAACAATGACCCCCTGTCCCTGGTATGCTTGCAATAACGGAGCCTCTCCACCGTGGACCCTGTCCACACGGGCCTTGACGCGCATGCTATCGTTCAATGCACTACCCCGGTACAGACTGAACTCGACACCTTGGATCCGTTCGTCACGAAACAGTGCTCGAACACCTTCGGTCGGAACGGTCGCACCGATGATCCCCTCCATCGACCACTTCACCCTTCCTCCTGCATCCACGACGGCTACGGACACCAAGTCCACCTGTCCGCGCAGCAATAGGTCCAATTCCGGATGGGCCCCATGACCGGCGCTCAGAAAATGTTGAAGTTGGACACCTCCCAAGATACCGGACTGACCCGGAGCGAACACCCCCAACAGGCTGAACGCCAAGAGCGAAACGCTAAAACGTAGCATGGTTCAAAGTTACGCCTTGCCGAAGGCCATCATCCGATCGTGATCGGGCAAATGGTCGAGAAAGGACCAGCTCCCTGTGGAGCGATCCACGAAGCATGCAAAATGGCGCAGCCCGTTCGTAACGATGAGAAGCGGCACCTGGACGACCTTGTTGTACCGCGCTGCCTGATCGAAGGCACCCTGATCCAGATCGACGTTCGGCGCCTTGCACTCCACCAATGCCAGAGGCTTGCCATCCGTTCCATGGACCAACATGTCGAAACGCTTCGTCAGCCCATTGAGCACCAGCTTCCGCTCCATGGCGATCAGGGAAAGCGGACAACCGAGATCGTGGACCAGATAGTTCAGAAAATGCTGGCGCACCCATTCCTCCGGGGTCCATCGCACCCACATCCGGCGGGCGGGGTCGAACACCAACAGACCATCAGGGCCATGCTTAGTTTTGACGCCGTGGTCGGGGAGCTGAAGGTGGTCGGGTAACCTGCGAGCCATGAACAAAGATGCATAGCAAGGAAGCGATCGTCAGCAATTGGTTGCCACGTTACACCGGGGTTCCACTGGAAGAGTTCCGTCAGTATATCCTGCTGACCAACTTCGACAACTACATCGACATCTTTCGAGAGCAGACCGGTGCCAAGCTGGGGCCCACCGACAAAGCCATGCAAGTGGCGAACTGCGAGGACCTGACCATGGTGAACTTCGGGATGGGCAGTGCCAACGCCGCGACGATGATGGACCTCCTAAGCGCCGTGAACCCCAAGGCGGTCCTATTCCTGGGAAAGTGTGGGGGCTTGAAAAAGAAGAACGCGCTCGGCGATCTGATCCTACCACTGGCCGGGATACGGGGAGAAGGTACAAGCGATGATTACCTCCCGCCCTTGGTACCTGCCCTTCCGTCCTTCATGATCCAGCGTGCGGTGAGCGGTGCGGTCAGGGACCATGACAAAGACTACTGGACCGGGACGGTGTATACGACGAACAGGCGGGTATGGGAACACGACGAGGAGTTCAAGAAACACCTGCGCACCCTGCGGTGCATGGCCATCGACATGGAGACCGCCACCTTGTTCATCACTGGCTTTGCGAACGGCATACCCACGGGCGCCTTGTTGCTGGTCAGCGACCAGCCCATGGTGCCCTGGGGCGTGAAGACCGGAAAAAGCGACAACGTGGTGACCCAGCAGTTCGCACAGGACCACGTCATGCTCGGTATCGCATCCCTGCGCGAGATCAAGGATGAAGGGCGTTCGGTCAAGCACATGCGGTTCGAATGAGTACGATCGAACAGTTCAAGAAGATCCAGCGCGATGTCCGGGCCGGAGCCTTCAAACCGGTCTATTTGCTCCACGGGGAGGAGAGCTTCTACATCGATCGGACCGCCGCCGAGATCGAAGCGAACGCCCTACAAGAGCATGAACGGGATTTCAACCTGACGGTGTTCTATGGCAAGGACACGGACCCCGATACGGTGAAGGATGCATGCCTGAGGTTCCCGATGATGGCCGAGCGGCAGTTGGTCGTGCTCCGTGAGGCGAACGCATGGAAGATCGACGTGTTCGACAAGCTGGTCAGCTATTTCAGTTCACCCACGCCGACCACCATCCTGGTGATCTGCTACAAGTACAAAAAGGTGGACGGCCGCCGGTCGTGGTTGAAGGAATTGGCGAAGAAGGGTGTGGTGTTCGCCAGCGACAAACTGCGGGATGATCAACTACCGGATTGGATCCGGAAATATGCGGCCTTCCACAAGCGGAAGCTGGGCATGGCCGAAGCCATGCTGCTGGGTGAACACCTGGGCAGCGACCTGAGCAAGGTGGCCAGGGAGGTCGAGAAGTTGTGTCTGGTCACTCCTGAAGGTGGGTCCATCGGTTCGGATACCATCCATCGGTATGTGGGTATCAGCAAGGACCACAATGTCTTCGAGCTCCAGAATGCCATCGGCGACCGTGATCGGGCCAAGGCCCTGCGCATCGCGAAGTACTTCGCCCAGGACCCGAAGAACCATCCGCTGATGATGACCCTGGGCGTGTTGAACGGTTACTTGACCAAAGTGATGGTCGCTCGTACGAACGCGCAGCGGCCTGCTCCGGAATTGGCTTCCATGATGAAGGTCCCCCCGTTCTTCCTGAAAGATTATCAACGCGCCGCCAGGAACTACGACGTGGACCAGCTGATGCATGCGCAACATCTGCTCCGGGACTGCGAGATGCGGGCCAAGGGCTTCGGGAACAACATGGCGAGCGACGGCGAGCTCTTGAACGAATTGCTGGTCCGAGTGATGGACCGTTAGGTGATCGATCCAGCAGCGGTATTGCTCATCACATGAACGGCTGTGCACGTCCGGGCGATCGGGATACCTTAGCGCCCTTTCCAGAGAGACCCAGAGCTGAATGGACCATCCGCTGAGCCGCCTTCTTTCCCTGCTGACCGCCCTGGTCCTGAGCTCCTTGATGATGGCACAGAACGGTACCATTCGGGGCTTCGTTTACGATGCGGAGAACGGTGAACCAGTGATCTTCACCAACGTGGTGCTGAAAGGCACATCGATCGGTGCAGCCACGGACGTGAACGGTTATTATTCCATCTCGAAGATCCCACCGGGCAGCTACACCCTGAGCGTGACCTACCTGGGCTACGATACGCTCACCAAGGAAGTTGAGGTAGCCAACAACAAGATCCTTACCGAGAACTTGTACTTGAAGAAAGCCGTGATCCAGATGCGGGAATTCGTGGTCACTGCAGAGAAGCAGGAGGCCCAGTCCCAGGTGCGGACAGGTCTGGTGAAGCTCGACCCCAAGCAGATCGAACGTTTACCGGCCATCGGTGGCGAGTCGGACCTGGCACAGTACCTGCAGGTCGTACCTGGAGTGATCTTCACCGGGGATCAGGGAGGCCAGCTCTATGTTCGAGGAGGGTCCCCCATCATGAACAAGGTCATGCTGGATGGCATGGTCTTGTACAATCCGTTCCACAGCATTGGACTGTTCAGCGTGTTCGACAACGACATCATCCGCAACGCGGATATCTATACCGGCGGGTTCAACGCCGAACACGGGGGCCGCATCAGCAGCGTCATGGACATCACCACCCGGGACGGGAACAAGACCCGGCTGGCCGGTAAGATCGGTGCCAGCACATTCGCTGGTAAAGCCATGCTGGAAGGCCCTTTCAAGAAGCAGACGGGACCTGGTGCCGGTTCGTCCTCCTTCCTGCTCAATGTCAGGCACAGCTATCTGGATGAAAGCAGCAAGGTATTCTACACGTATGTTGACACCGCGGGCCTTCCCTTCACGTTCACTGATGCTTACGGCAAGGTGTCCTTCAATGGTGCGAACGGCAGCAAGTTCAACCTGTTCGGCTTCAATTTCCGGGATGGGGTGAGGTATCGGGCAGTGAGCGATCTGAACTGGAACAACTGGGGCGCCGGGACCAATTTCGTGCTCGTGCCGGGAGGTAGTGCTGTGCTCATCGACGGTATTTTCTCCTTTAGCAATTACCGCATCGAACTTTCCGAAAGCGGACTGCCACCTCGGAGCAGCGAGATCGCCGGGTTCAACGGGGGGCTGAATTTCAAATATTTCCTGGGCGATGATGAGGTGCGCTACGGAATGGAAGTGATCGGCTTCCGGACGGATTTTTCCTTCTTCAACTCCAGTGGTCAACAGATCTCCCAGTCCGAGAACACGTCGGAACTTGCCGCTTACGTGAGGTTCAAGAAAACGCTTGGGCGCGTGATCATCGATCCGGGCCTGCATGTCCACTACTATGCCAGCCTGGCCGTGATCAATTTGGAACCGAGGCTGGGGCTGAAATGGAACGTGAGCGACAATTTCCGTTTCAAATTGTCTGCCGGTCGATATAGTCAGAACCTGGTGGCAGCCAACAGCGACCGGGACGTGGTGAACCTGTTCTACGGCTTCCTCAGCTCACCGGACAACCTGCCTGAGACCTTGACCGAACAAGACGGGACCGTGCGCGAGATCAAAGATCCCCTGCAACGGGCCAACCATTACATAGCAGGCTTTGAGGTGGACATGGGCAGGTTCCTTACCGCCAATATCGAAGGATACTTGAAGGACTTCCGTCAGGTGACCAACCTGAACCGCAACAAGATCTTCAATGATTCCCCCGACTTCGCCGATGAGCCGGATGAGTTGAAAAAGGACTTCATCGTTGAAACTGGGCAGGCCTATGGTGGCGACATCCTGCTGAAGTATGAGCGTGATGGGCTTTTCTTCTGGACCGTTTACTCCTTGACCTTCGTGGAACGGTTCGATGGCCAACAGTTGTACAACCCGATCTGGGATCGTCGCCACAACGTGAACCTGGTGGCGAGCTATGCTTTTGGCAGGCACGACAATTGGAAGGTGAACGCGCGGTGGAATTTCGGATCGGGCTTTCCGTTCACACCCACCCAAGGCTACATCCAGGGCAATCCGTTCACAGGTGGCATCGGTAGCGACTACACCACATCCAACAGCGACCTGACCCTGCTGTTCGGGGACCTCAACGCCAACCGCCTACCGGCCTACCATCGCTTTGACCTCGGCCTAACCAAGACCTGGGACCTCAGTGAGCATTCGTCCGTGGACCTGGACATCAGCGTGACCAACCTCTACAACCGGGAGAACATCTTCTATTACGATCGGACGCGCAACGAACGCGTGGATCAGTTGCCGATACTACCGAGCGTTGGGTTGAGTTGGTCCTTCTGACCAAGGGCTGCTTTCCGGATCCCGAAAGCTGGTTACATTTACACCCCGTGATCGCTGATCGACCGGATCGGTGAGCGCACAGCGATGACGGGTTCCACCAAGTACATCTTCGTTACCGGCGGCGTGACCTCCTCGCTGGGGAAAGGGATCATCAGCGCCAGCCTGGCCAAACTGTTGCAGGCGCGTGGCTTCACGGTCACCATTCAAAAGCTCGATCCGTACATCAATGTGGACCCCGGCACGCTGAATCCCTATGAGCACGGGGAATGCTTCGTGACCGACGATGGGGCGGAGACCGACCTGGACCTGGGCCACTACGAACGATTCCTCGATATCCCGACGAGCCAGGCCAATAACGTAACGACCGGCCGCATCTACCAGAACGTGATCCGCAAGGAACGCGAAGGAGCCTATCTGGGCAAGACCGTTCAGGTGATCCCTCACATCACCGACGAGATCAAAAGGCACATCCAGGCGCTTGGGCGAAAAGGGATCTATGACTTTGTGATCACCGAGGTCGGCGGAACGGTCGGGGACATCGAAAGCCTGCCGTACGTGGAAGCCATCCGTCAGCTGCGCTGGGAAAAGGGACGGGATTGTCTCGTGATCCACCTGACCCTGCTACCCTTCTTGGGCACGACCGGAGAACTGAAGACGAAGCCGACGCAGCACAGTGTTAAAGAACTACTGAGCCTGGGCGTTCAGCCGGACGTGCTCGTGTGCCGTACGGAACACGCCATGGGACCGGGGCTGAAGGACAAGATAGCCCTGTTCTGCAACGTGGATGCGAAGGCAGTGGTCGAGAGCCGCGACGCGGAGACGATCTACGACGTGCCCCTGCTCATGCAGGAAGAGGGTCTTGACGAGGTCGTGCTTGAAAAGCTCGGCATACAGGGCAGCCCGGTGGCCGATCTTGACCAGTGGAAGGATTTCCTGCGGCGGTACAAGAACCCGGAGGGAGAAGTGCGCATCTGTCTCGTAGGCAAGTACGTGGAGCTGAAGGATGCTTACAAGAGCATCAAGGAAGCCCTTGAACATGCTGGGGCCGAGAATGAGACCCGTGTGCAGATCAAATGGGTGCACAGCGAGAAGCTCACCCCCAGGAATGTGCAGAAGCAACTGGGTGGCGCACAAGGCATCCTGGTCGCACCCGGGTTCGGCCACCGCGGCATTGACGGAAAGATAGAAGCCATCCATTTCGCGCGGGAGCAGGGAATTCCGTTCCTCGGCATCTGTCTGGGCATGCAATGCGCCGTGATCGAGTTCGGGAGGAACGTACTGGGACTCTCAGCGGCCAATAGCACGGAAATGGATGCGGATGCCAAGGACCCGGTCATTGATATCATGGAAGCGCAAAAATCCGTGGTGGACAAAGGCGGGACCATGCGCCTGGGGGCTTATCCATGCGCATTGACCGAAGGTTCCATCGCGCGCAGGGTGTACGGACGGAAGCAAGTGAACGAACGACATCGGCATCGTTACGAGTTCAACAACGCGTACCTGGAGCGATACCACCAGGGAGGCATGGTCGCTTCCGGGGTCAACCCGAAGAGCAAACTGGTCGAGATCGTGGAGCTCAAGGACCATCCCTGGTTCGTCGGGGTGCAGTTCCATCCGGAATACCGCAGCACGGTGGCAAGTCCCCACCCGCTGTTCGTCGCCTTTGTGAAGGCCGCATCATCCCATGGCACCGGTGTCCAGGCTGGGATCGAGGGAAAGGTCAAGGCGGAAAACTGAACGCGGAAGGTCGAAAAAGGATCCCGGCATGGGGTGTTCCACCTTTCATCTTTCCCATTTCAGCCCTACCCACGCACCCCGTCTATCTTTGCCGCCTTCCGATGGATAAGAACACCATCATCGGTTTCGTACTGATCGCCGCCATCCTGGTGGGCTACACGTGGTGGACCGCGCCCAGCCCCGAGGAATTGCAGCGCATGCAGCAACAGCAGGACAGCATCGAGCAGGTGCAACGTGCTGTGGTGGAAGAGAAAAAGGCCCAGGCCGAGGCACTGGATAGCGTCAAACAGCAGAATGAGGTCGAGGCGCTGATCGCGGAATTGGACAGCGCTCAGCTGGATACGCTGAACCGGGACAGCCTGGCGCAAGTAGCGCGTCGTGGTCGCTTCGGTGTCTTTCACCCTGCCGGTTTCGGAGAGCCGAACGAATTCACCTTGGAGAACGAGCTCCTGGAAGTGACATTCTCCAGCAAAGGCGCTCGGCCCGAGCGGATCCGATTGAAGAACTACTCCACCTACCGTGGCGGTCCGCTGCTCCTTCAGGACCCTGGGGAAGGCAAGTTCGAGTACCGCTTCTTTACGGGCAACCTGGACCTCAGCACTGCGGACCTGCACTTCACCGCAGAACCGGTCGGCACCCATGCTGTCCGCTTCAAAGCACCGACCGAGGATCCGGCAAGCTACCTGGCCATCACTTATACGCTGGACAGTGCCGGGTATTTCCTTCACTCCGACCTGGATCTCGTGGGACTGGAAAGCACGGTGGATCCGGGGAACCTGTTCTTCCGCTGGGAACTCTTCGGCCTGGGTAAGGAGAAACATCTGCCCACCGAGCGGCAGAAATGCGGGGTGTACTACAAGTACTTCAATGACGACCGCGACTACCTGAGCGAAAGTGGCGACGACGAAAAGCTGCTTCAGGGACGCACCAACTGGGTAGCCTTCAAGCAGGACTTCTTCACGGTGGCCATGGTGAGCGAGGAAGGTTTCGCCGGCAATGGCGCGGAGCTGAGGATCGCCGTGAACGAGGAGGATACGACCCACACGAAGAAGTACAGCGCGAAGCTCTTTTTCGAGAAGGAGGCCGACGCCAAGGTGAACGTGCCGATGCGGTTCTTCCTGGGTCCGAACCATTTCGGTACGCTACGCCGCACGGAGATCGACCAGTTCAGCAAGATCATTGATCTGGGCTGGGGCATTTTCGGTTGGATGAACCGATGGATCGTGATCCCGATCTTCAATTCGCTCGATGGCCTGAACTGGAGCTACGGCCTCATCATCCTGGTCCTTACCGTAGTGATCAAGCTGATGCTGATGCCGCTGACCTATAAGAACTTCAAGAGCAGTGCGCGGATGCGGGTGCTGAAGCCCGAGATGGAGGCCATCACGGAGAAGTACAAGGACGGCGACCAGCTGAAGAAACAACAGGCGGTCATGGACCTGTACCGGCGTGCGGGAGTGAACCCGGCGAGCGGCTGTGTGCCCATGCTGATCCAGATGCCGATCCTCTATGCGATGTTCCGCTTCTTCCCTGCGAGCATCGAACTGCGTCAGGAGAAATTCCTGTGGGCCGATGACCTGAGCAGCTACGACAGCATCCTGGACCTGCCCTTCGAGATCCCGTTCTACGGTGACCACGTAAGCCTCTTCACCCTGCTGATGGCCGCCAGCACCATCGTGTACCAGTTGATGAACCAACAGCAGATGCCCCAACAGCAGGGCATGCCGAGCATGAAGGTGATGATGTGGATGTTCCCCATCATGATGCTCTTCTTCCTGAACAACTTCAGCAGTGGTCTCAGCTACTACTACCTGCTGGCCAACGTGATCAGCATCCTGCAGATGACCGTGTTCAAGAACTGGCTGATCGACGAGGAGAAGCTGCGCGCTCAGCTGCTTGTGAACATGAAGACCCCCAAGAAAAAGAGCCGCTGGCAGGCCCGCTTGGAGGAGCTTCAGAAGCAGCAACAACAGCAGTCCCGCAAGCGTAAGCGCTGACCGACCCGGGACATTCTGGGCCCAGGATCGTATTCCCAATGTCCGGCGAGAGCTGCCCACAGCGCCGGAGCGCCTTACCTTACTGCGATCGCGGCACGATCTGTGAAGCAGGCCAATGGAGCAGGCGTTCGTCCCCCGAAGCACCTTCGGTCACCGTTCGTCCCGTTGGGGGTCCCGTTCCTGCTACATTTGCCCTCCCTTGTTGTAGACCACAGAACCATGAAGACAATGAAACGAACACTGCTGCTATTGAGCGCAGCATGCCTGTTCCTCGTCAGCGCCAATGCCCACGAAGGCATGTGGCTGCTGACCAAGTTGAAGCAGGTGAATGAAGCCGAAATGCAGAAACTGGGCTTCAAATTGACGGCCGAGGACATCTACTCCATCAACAAGAGCGGTCTGAAGGACGCCGTGGTGCGCCTGGGTGGCGGCTTCTGTTCCGGAGAGATGGTGAGCTCCGAAGGCCTGTTCCTCACCAATCACCATTGCGGCTACGATGCGGTGCAAGGATTGAGCACGGTGGAGAACGATTACCTGACCGACGGTTTCTGGGCCATGACCCGCAAGGACGAGCTTCCCGCAGGCTTCGGCGTGAGCTTTCTTGAGCGCATCGACGATGTGACCGACAAGGTCCTGGCGGAGCTGAGCGATGGCATGAGCGAGGAAGAGCGCGAGGCCAAGATCCAGGAACTGGCCCAAGGGTTGGAGCAGGAAGCCTCCGGCGAAGGCAAGGGTCTGAGCGCCTCCTTCAAGGTGATGTTCGAAGGGAACGAGTTCTACATCTTCGTGTACAAGACCTACGACGATGTGCGGCTGGTGGGCACGCCGCCCAGCGCCATCGGCAAGTTCGGCGGCGACACGGACAACTGGATGTGGCCGCGCCACACCGGCGACTTCAGCATGTTCCGGGTGTACACCGGGCCCGATGGTGAGCCTGCACCATACGCTGAGGGGAACATTCCTTTCAAGCCGAAGTGGCATTTCCCGGTCAGCTTGAACGGTGTGCAGGAAGGCGATTTCGCCATGGTGATGGGCTATCCCGGCAGCACCGACCGCTTCCTGAGCAGCCACGGTGTGAAACTGGCCCTGGACGTGGAGCAGCCCAGTCGCGTGAAGATCCGCCGGAAGAAGCTGGATATCTACGATTCACACATGGACGCAGACAATGCCGTGCGTTTGAAATACGCCAGCAAGCATGCCAGCGTGAGCAACTACTGGAAGTACTTCATCGGACAGCAGCGGGGCTTGAAGCGCCTGCGTGTGTTCGATAAAAAGAAGAAGCAGGAGGACGAGCTGATGGCCTGGGTAAAGGCCGATGCCACCCGCACACAGAAGTATGGGGACATCGTGAGCCTCCTGGAGCAGGGTTACACCGAACGGAGCAAGTTCGAGAAGTCCGCCACCTATATGCAGGAGGCCGCTTTCGGAAGTGAAATGGTCGTGATGGGTTTCCGCCTGTTCGGCCTGCTGAACCAGCTACGCACCGATGCGAAGGACAGTGAGAAGATCGCTGCACAAGTAGCCCGCGCCCAAGCTGCTGCCGACGAGTTCTGGAAGGATTACGATCCCGCGACCGACCAGGAGGTCACAGCCGCCATGTTCCGCATGATGCACGAGGACGTGGAGCGCGACTTGCAGCCCTCGGTGATGAACACGATCGAAAAGAAGTTCAAGGGCGACTTCGACGCTTGGGCAGCCAAGCTGTTCAGCACCAGCATGCTCACCGACAGGACGCGGTTGGAGGCCTTCCTGGCCAAGCCGAACCTGAAGACCATGGAAAAGGACCTCGGGATCCAGACCATGGAGAGCTGCCTGTCCCACTACCGCGGGATCCTCGGTCCCGCCCTGGACCTGGCCGGGAAGGACATCGACAAGGGCTACCGCCTGATGGTGGCGGCCATGCGGGAAAAGGACCCGAACAAGGCCTGGTACCCGAACGCGAACAGCACCATGCGCCTGACGTACGGCGTGGTGGGCAGCTACGTCCCTGGCGACGGCATGTTCTACAAGCATGTCACCACCGCCAATGGCATCCTGGAAAAGGAGGACCCGACCAACGACGAGTTCATCGTGCCCGAACGCCAGCACGAGCTGTTGAAGAAGCGCGACTACGGCCAGTACGCCGATGAGAACGGCGAGCTGATCACTTGCTTCATCAGCAACAACGACATCACCGGTGGTAACAGCGGAAGCCCCGTGCTGAACGCGTACGGCGAACTGATCGGCATTGCCTTCGATGGCAACTGGGAAGCCATGAGCGGCGATATCGCCTTCGAGCCCGAACTGCAGCGTACCATCAGCGTGGACATCCGCTATGTGCTCTGGACCATCGACAAATTCGCGGGTGCCGGCCACCTGGTGAAGGAGATGACCGTGGTGAAGGGTCCCAAGCCCGTCGAGGAGGCTTCGAAGACCGAAGCTGCGACCACCAGCGAGACCGAAAAGGAGGTCCGCCCGGCCACGTTGGTGAACTGACCTGCAACGACCTCAAGCGGAAGGGCGGCCCAACGGCTGCCCTTCTTTTTTGGCGCTCCTCAGCGACGCATCGTTCGCGGGCGGCGGAGTACTTTGGTATCCATGTCCAAGGCGCAGCTGCTGAAGGAACTGCCTGAACTGGTCCGTGAAGGGCTGATCGGCGAAGACCAGGCTGCGCGCATCCGCGAACGCTACGGTCAGAGCCAGCAGGACCGCGAAGGTCGGGGGCAATTGTTGTTCGGGGTCGTCGGCGCATTGCTCGTAGGCCTCGGTGTGATCCTGGTGGTGGCCCACAACTGGGACGAACTGCCGCGCTCTCTGAGGACCATCCTGGCGCTGACACCCATGCTCATCGGTCAGGTGCTGTGTATCCTGGCCCTGCGCAAACAGGAGGACCGCGTTGCGCTCCGCGAAGGGGCCTCCCTGTTCCTTGCGTTCGCCGTAGCTGCCGCCCTGTCGCTCCTTGCACAGATCTACCACCTGCCGGGCTCCCTGGAAGGCTTTCTGTACTCTTGGGCCCTGCTGATCCTGGTCCAGCTGTATGCCATGCGCGCTGCGTTCACGCTGATGCTGTACATGGCCATCATTGCCTGGTATGCCGTGTTGGTCCGTGTGGATCTGTTCGACGCAGGTGGCATGCCCTACTACGCCCTGCTCGGCTGGCTGCTCGGGATCCCGGCGCTTCGCAGTCTGGCTCTGAAAAATGGCGACGGGGCTCGTTTCCGCTGGGCTGCAACGTTCTCAGCACTTTCCCTGGGCATCATCGCCCAGCTGTTCTGGGAGGACTTCGAGCGTTGGCATGTCCTCGGTCCCTTGGGTCTGGCCCTGGCCTATTACCTGCTCCCGGAGGTGTGTGCTACGTTGCTTGCGGGAAGGGTCATGCGCTTGGGCATGGTCCGTTGGATCGGACGCCTGGCCGGGCTCGGGATCCTGTTCTTTTTCAGTTGGCAGTTCCCCTGGGAGGACAGCAGCACCTCGCTACCCCAAGGCACCGACCTGATCCCCTGGGGACTGATGATCGCTTGCGGGGCCTATGCCTATGCGCTTTCCTTCAAAGGACGCGACCTGCGGAACGGCTCCCTGTTCCCGGAAGCCCTGGTGGCATTTGTGCTGGTGCTTGCCTTGGGTGCCTTGCATACTGGGCTGGCGCAGTTCATGACGAACCTGGTCCTGCTGGTACTGGGCGTATCCCTGGCCTTGCAGGGCATCAAGGAAGGGTCCATGGGCCGCATGAACCTGGGCGCCGCGATCGTGGCGGTCACCGTGCTGATGCGCTTCTTTGATCTGGATATCAGCTATGCGCTGCGCGGGGTCATCTTCATCGGTCTGGGCCTGGCCATCCTGAGCCTCAACCTGCGCATGATGCGCCGAAAACGGAGCCATGAAGCATAGGACCCTCATCATTCTCGCTATGGCCTTCGTCCTTCAGTGGGGCGTAATAGGGCATGCCCTGTGGGACCATGACCGAACCCTAACAACCGGCAGCGTCCATCGCTTCCAGGTACAGCCCATCGATCCGCGCGACCCGTTCCGTGGGGAGTACGTGATCCTGGACCTCGCTGCAGAGAACGTCCAGGATGCCGACACCTCGGCGCTTTTCGGAGCGAACGACCCGGTCTATGGCACCCTGGGAATGGACTCCTCTGGTTACGCGATCATCACCGCATTGAGCAAGGAAGCACCCGAAGGTGACCACGTGGAATGCCGGATCGAAGCGGTGTACAGCAGCACGATCCGCGTGGAACTGCCCTTCGACCGCTACTACCTACAAGAAGGCAAGGGCGGCATGGTGGAAAGCCTGCTGGACATGGCCACCCGGCGCGACGACCAGGCCGAGGAAGCGTACATCCTGGTCCGCGTGCGGGAGGGCAAAGGCGTCATTGAGGACTTGGTCATCGGCGGAAGGTCGGTGGAAGATCACCTGCGTGAGTCCGCTCCCTGAACAGCCGGCCCCTCCGACAAACTCTTCAGTACGATCCACGCGCCGCTCATGATCACGAAGTTCTTGATGATGTACTGCCCGACCAGCGTAAGGCCATAGGGCACGTGCGTGAAGACCTCATGCGGGAAGATGAGGATGGGTGACAAGGTGCAGACCATGTGTCCGAGCAATACGCAGAGCGCCAAACGCACCCCGAATCCGGTCATGAGCGCCAGTCCCAATCCCACCTCCAAAAGAGCCAGCAATGTCAGGGCCACCTTCCCCGATACGAGCCCCAGCGTGAGCGCGGCGATCGTGCGCTCCGCGAGGAGTTCCGCAGGACTGAGACCCGGGACGAACTTGAGCGCACCGAACCAGAGGAAACACAAGCCGATGCTGAGCCGCAGATAGAGGAGCGGCGTCATCCGCAGTTTGCGCAGTCGCACAACAGGAACGGAGACCGAACGAACGAGGCTCATAGGCAAAGGAGATAAGCCACGAGATCGTCCTTTTCCTGAGCGGTCAGGTCGAGTTCGAGGACCAGGTTGAAGAATTCCACGGTGTCATCCAAGGTGGGCAGGCGACCGTCGTGGAGGTAGGGCGGAGAATCCTTGATACCGCGCAGCGCAAAGGTCTTGATGGGTCCTTCCGGGCGACCCGAGTAAAAGCGTTCGACCTGCAGGTCGTGCATGTAATCATCGGTGAACGCCGGGCCGTAATGGCATTGGGAACACTGCGCCTTGCCCTGGAACAGCGCCTCGCCGCGCAACTCGCTTTCGTTAGCCTTGTCCTTCTTCAAGCGGCCAAGTGGGTCCAACTTCGGAGCAGGCGGGAAGTCGATGATCCCATTGAAGTCGCCCATCCGGTTGGCCACCTGCTTCTGATGCGCACGCGGACCGATGGCAGCGGCAATGCTCTGGTCGCCGTCAAAATACTCTTCCACCTCTGCAAAGTGGTCCATGCTCCGGATGCTGCGTTTGGAGGACAGCTGCATCATGTTGTAGTTGCCCCGCATGCTCGGAGTATCCATGCGCAGGCGGGCCAGGTTCGGGCGGCTGTCAGGTGCAAGCTCGAAGGCCCCATTGGTGTGGCCGTTCACGTGGCACGCCATGCACGAAACACCCGCGCTGGCTTCTGCGGTAACACGGTGGGTGGTGTGATTGAACCAGGTGGTCGGTGAAGGCCTAAGCAGTTCCTTCAATCCTTCCATCTGCTCCGGGGTCAGCAGACCATCGAACATTTCGAAATAGTTACCGATCGTGATCTCCTCTCCCTTGGAAACGTCGCCGAGTTCCTTGTGCGTGGTCAGGAACAAGGGTGGCGGGAACTCGGGCAGGTAGGCGTCCGGGAAGTCGTGGTCCACGTCGATCCTCCGATGCTCAGGATGGTTCACGAGCCAGTTCTCCGGAAAGACCATGTGGGCCGTGCTGTGCAATGGATGCGCCAGCGGGACGTACGGAAAGATCCCTTCCTTGCGGATCTTGTCCGGGCCCATATCGGCAAGTTCCTCCCAGGTCTTGATACCCTTGGGTAAACGGGCCACAGGACCAGCCATCACAGGTTTCCTGCCTCCGCTCATCATCACTCCGGGAATGGTGGTCCCGCTGAAGTCGTAGCGTCCGCTCATGTATTCCCGAACGTCCTTCATCAGATCCGGCTTCCGGTCGCGGTTCATCTTCAGCCATTCGTCCCATGGCATGGGAAGTTCCGTGGTGGTATAGCTGGAAGCGCCCCGACCTGCATATTTCCACAGGTCGAAGGGGGTCCTGTATCCCTTGTCGCACTCCGGATATGGCTCCAGTTTGCTGATGTGACCATCCCCCAATCCATAGTCGTAGTCGGGATCATAGTCCGCCGCCACCATGGGGCGCCCCTGGTACATGTGGAGATCCACACCCGGCCGATCGGGTCCTTGTGCCTGTCCGACCTGGAAACCGGTCAAGGCAGCGAAGAAACCGATGAATGTGATGAGGACCAGAAATACGAGCATACGTAAGGAACGGCGCATAGTCCAAGGTCTTTGGATGGCTTGTGAAACTATCAGGACCCTGAACGCCATGAAAGGGTGGCCATGTGAATTGGCCTTCCTGTCATGCGGATCGGCCGGTCCGACATGCGAACGAGCGGATGCGTCCTCCTAACTTGGCACCATGCGCATCGTCATTGCGGACGACGACCCCCTGACCGCTCAGCAGCTGGCTCACCATTGCCGGAAACTCGCTCCGGACAGCGAGGTACTGCTCGTTGGTGATGGCACCGCAGCGATCGGGTCGCTGCGCTGGGGCGGCACCGCGCTGTTGCTCCTGGACCTGGACATGCCCGGCATGGACGGAAGAGCCCTGCTTGAAGCAGAAAAGCCGAACTGTCCCGTGGTGATCGTGACCGGCGATCCGGCCTTCGCATTGGAAGCCTTTCAGTTCGATGTCCGGGATTATCTGATCAAACCGGTCTCGTTCGAGCGTTTCAAACAGGCCTGGAACAAGATCTTCGCACAAGGCCCCATGCCACCGGGCACCAGATCATCCGATCGGGTCTTTGTTCGCTCCGGGAGCGAGATCGTTCAGGTGGACCTCAGTGACGTGCTCTTCGTGCGAAGTGAATCGAACCATGTCGTCTTCGTGCAGCGAAATGGAGAGGTAAGCAGTTTGATGAACATGAAGGACCTGGAGAAGAAGCTGCCTTCCAACTTCGTACGTGTACATCGTAGTTACCTGGTGAACCTGGCCCATGTTGTCAAACTGGATACGCAGGACCTGCTCGTCGGTGGCGAGCTCATCCCGGTGAGCGCAACCTATCGTCAACAGCTCATGGCTCGCCTGGACCTGTTGTAGCGTCCAGTTCGCACATCGCCTTGAGGAAGGCCCGTTCGCAACTTAGGAACGCTGCCTGAAGCTGATCCAGCAACTCATCATTTCGGATATCAATGTCCAGATCGGCCAGCATGCTCAGTGAATGCGACAACCCGAGCAGTTTGAAGTGAGGTGTCAAACGATGTTGAACCCGCTGGAGCTCGTCCGGGTCCGATGCCTGTAAGGCTTTTTCCAGTTCAATGCGCCACGTGGCGAACTCCTTCCGATACTGCCGAAGAGCCTTGCGCATGCTGTTCGTGTCGTGATCGAATTGGGCGCCAAGGGCGTTCAGATCAGGTTCTTCCATATGATCCCCGACCCAGCGATCGGTCCAGAACGCTGCTTTCCGCAACAGCCTATCGCGGTCGATCGGTTTGGTGATCCGGTCGTTCATCCCAGCCTTAAGCGCTTCCAATTCCTTATCCGGATCGGTGAATGCCGTGACCGCGATCATCGGCGTATGACGGAACCGCGTCAACCCCCTGAGCCTCGCGGCAAGTTCATGCCCACCCATGCCCTCACCCAGGTCCAGATCGATGAGCATCAGATCGAAGGGGCCAATGCTCGCGATGGCCTGGGCCGGGTCCTCCGCTACGGTCAATTGCCAACCGAAGCGTTCCGCGAATTGTTCCATCAGCATCCGGTTGGTATACACATCCTCCACGTAGAGCACATGGATGCCAGCGGTCAAGTCGTCGGGCAGGACGATCGAGCTGGTTCGCCTGACCTCCTGAAGCGCCGGGAGGAGCAGGCGGAACCGTGTCCCTCGACCCACCTCGCTTTCCATCTCGATCGTTCCTTGCAGGGATGCCACCAACTGGCGGGTGATCGCCAGCCCGAGACCCGCCCCCGGAGCTGCACCATCCTCATCCCGGGCATGTTCGAACCGCTCGAAGACCTTCAGATGCGCATCCTCAGGGATGCCGGGCCCCGTGTCCTCGACAATGATCTCCAGAGTGGTCGGATCCGCTCCGCTTCTTACTCGAAGATCCACCTGACCTCTGGTCGTGAACTTGATGGCGTTCCCGACCAGGTTGTCCAGGACCTGGTGCAGACGAAGCGGGTCTGTGACGAACCGCTCTGGAATGTCTGCTGCGTCC
The DNA here is from genome assembly GCA_020437905.1 of Flavobacteriales bacterium. Classification (GTDB taxonomy): domain Bacteria; phylum Bacteroidota; class Bacteroidia; order Flavobacteriales_F; family PHOS-HE28; genus PHOS-HE28. The sequence goes on along the minus strand of JAGQVN010000070.1, from coordinate 6,595 downwards.
AGCCGCAAGGCCAGGCCCTTTCGCTGAGCTCCCGGACGGTGCGCCTGCATCAGGTCCTTCAATACTTCCATGGGGTCAAAGGATCGGGGCCTGAGTTCGATACGACCGGCATCCAAGCGTGCCTGCACAAGAAGATCGTCCACCAGGCCCAGCAACCTGCTCGCCGACCGCTGGATCACCGAAAGCTTTTCTCCATCCGCTTCGGACAGCCCCGAAGATCCCAATGCATCGCTCATTCCCAGTATGGCATTCAACGGGGTCCGGACCTCATGGCTCATGTTGGCCACCAGATCCCGCCGTTGGCGATCGGCGTCCTTGGCCTTCGAAAGTGCATCCTTCACCTCCTTCACCCGTTGATCGATGCGCTGCTGCATCTGTTGGAAGCTGCGAGCCAGCTCGCCGACCTCATCCTTCCGAGTCACCGGTAACGCTGCGACCGGCTCTCCATTTGCGAACGAACCAATGCGTTGAGAGATCACGCGCAGGGGACCCACCACGGTCCGCACTAAGAACAAGGCGAGCACCGCGAACAAAGCAGCCACCGCGCTGGTGATGGTCAATGCCCGAGCCCTTCTCGATCGCAATTCGGCCAGGAACGGAGCCGTATCCGTGGTCGTACAGAGAAGCAGGGGTGGTCCTCCGGGGATATGCACCTGATCGACAGCCCAGATCTCATCACCTATGATCTTGGTCCCAGTTTCGAACACACCTGTCGTATCCAGCATATCACCGAGCCTGGACGTCCCACCGAACTCGCTTCGGAACGTGAGCGAGGTATCCGGATGCAGCAGCAGCTCACCATCGCTGCGTGCCAGTACGACCCCTTGGTGCGGAAGCATATGGGCCGCGAGGCTCTGGAACAGGGGACGGAGGTCGGCATTGATGACGACCGCTCCCTGTACCTGGCCATTCTGGCCGACAAGCGCGGCTGCGGCCCGAAGTGTGGGCATGAAGGGTCTCGAAACGCGACCTCGTTCCTTATTGAGGTCGATCCGGGAGAAATACACCTGTCCCGCAGGTGTTCGCATGATCTGCCTGAAGTATTCGCGGCCCCCTTTGGACTGGAGCTCCACGCCAACCGTCCTGGTCACGCGTTCATCGTTCCGGTCGAAGCGAACCAGCTCCATGCCGGCACTATCGTTCGCGATGAACCGGACCTGGGCGTACGAAGGCCGGCTCTGGATCAGACTGGAGAACAACAGGGCGACGCGCTCCCGATCCTCTAGGAACCGGAGACTATCGCCCTGATGGACCGTGGCTACGAAGCGGGTCAACTGATCGTTCCGGGAAAGGAATTCAATATCCGCTCCAAGCGTTTCGATGAAGGAGCTGATACGCGCTTCCGCAAGGTCGAGGTCCTGCACGAGCTCAGCGCGTTCCTGTTCTACAAAACCATCCCGATCACCGCGGTAGACCAACAAACCTGCAAGCAGGGTACTCGTCACCAACAACACCAGGAACAGCAGCGTGGTCCGCGTGGTCAGGGAATTCCACCAAGGGGTCTCGCTGCCGTGCATGTCAGGGTCTCATTGAATTGATCGAACGTCCCTGATGAGGGAAGGTTCCTCCTTATATATGGCCAGGACCGCACCCACCGCAGCGAGGAGCGGGGCCGTGGTGATACCGAGTACCGGGACCTTCATCAGCAGGCTGAACAAGGCCCCGTTGGCGACCACCATCCCCAGGCGCTTGTTCATTTCCGCAAAGCTCTGTCCGATGGGTGTCCGCCTGCGCTCGAAGATGTAATCGAACATGCTGAACCCGTAGAAGTATGCAGAGACCAGGAAGAGCAGCGCAGCCGTGAAAGGTGCGAGGATAGGCAGGAACAAGGTCGCCACCCAAAGGACCAGATTGATGGAGACCTCCACAGCGCCATTGCGCAGCGCGATCGCAGCACCGCGCCCGGTCTCCCATAGCATTTGTCCCAGCTGGAAGGGACGCTCAACTCCCGAAAGCACCTGCTCCGCACGTTCGCTGGCGTAGGCCAGCAGTGGCGACAGCAGAACCAGCACCGCGTATTTGTTCACCAAGGCGAAGAGGAAGAACAGGGCCACCTTCAATACAATCAGGACAAGTAGTTCACCCGAGCCAGACAACCATCGCAGCAAGCTGTCCCAGAAGCCCTGAAGACCTTCACGTTCCTGTGCTGGAAGCTCCAGGCTGAACCAGGCTGCAACACGTTCCCCCAGGGCATCCACCAAGGACCGGGTCAGCTCGTAGACACCGAGGGCGAACGCGATCCACAATAGCACCGGCACCAGGAACATCCATGCCATGCGGTGCTTCAGCATGAAACGACCCGCCTTCATGAAGCCTTCCACCCCGGCGAGGACCTGATGCATGGCACGAATTTAACCGGCCCTTCCCGCCTGCTGGAGCTGGCGGTCCGTGTACCTTTGCGGGCCATGTCGCTCAGTCCGCTCAACGCCATCTCACCGATCGATGGCCGCTATCACGACAAGACCCTTGCCTTGGCTGACCGGGTGTCCGAACAGGCCCTGATCACCTATCGGATACGTGTCGAAGTAGCCTATTTCCGGGCCTTGTGCGCGATGCCCTTACCCGAGCTGAAGGACATTCCGAAGGACAAGCTGGAAGGCTGGTCGAAGCGGTGCGGGTCCTTGAATACGGCCGATGCCGAGCGCGTGAAGGCGATCGAACGGACCACGAACCACGACGTGAAGGCGGTGGAATACTTCCTGAAGGAACAGCTTGAAGCGCATGGCCTTTCAGCCTACAAGGAGTTCATCCACTTCGGTCTGACCAGCCAGGACGTGAACAACACGGCGCTGCCTTTGATGCTGAAGGAGCTCCTGTTCGAGGACCTGCTACCTGCGCTCATCGGTCTCCGGGATCAATTACACGGACTGGCGCTTGACTGGGCCCGGGTCCCGATGCTTGCGCTGACCCACGGTCAACCGGCTTCCCCCACCCGGCTGGGGAAGGAGATACAGGTTTTCGTGGAGCGCATGGACCGGCAACTGAAGCTCTTGCGCGAGGTGCCCATGAGCGCCAAGTTCGGTGGGGCCACGGGTAATTTCAATGCACACCATGCAGCCTATCCGGAGGTGGATTGGGTGGCCTTCGCGAACGGTTTGATCAAGAGCCTCGGCCTCGATCGGCAGCAGTTCACCACGCAGATCGAGCATTATGACGACATGGCCGCACTGTTCGATGGAATGCGCCGCGTGAACGTGATCTTGATGGACCTCTGCCGCGACCTTTGGCAGTACATCAGCATGGAACGCTTCGGCCAGCGTACGAAAGCCGGTGAGGTGGGAAGCAGCGCCATGCCGCACAAGGTGAATCCGATCGATCTGGAGAACGCGGAAGGCAATCTTGGCGTGGCCAACGCCCTGTTCACTCACCTGAGCACCAAGCTGCCCATCAGCAGAATGCAGCGCGACCTGACCGACAGCACGGTGACCCGGAACATCGGGGTGCCGATCGCGCATACCTTGCTCGCGGTGGATGCGATCGCCAAGGGCCTGGGGAAGCTCGTGCTCCGTGAGGATACCCTGCAGCGGGAGCTTGAAGCGAACTGGGCAGTGGTCGCGGAAGGGATCCAGACCATTCTGCGCCGCGCCGGTTATCCTGAGCCGTACGAGCGTCTGAAGGACCTGACCCGTGGGAAGGCCACGTTAGGCCGGGAGGATATCGCAGCGTTCATCGAAACCTTGGAGGTGGAGGAAGCGGTCAAGACACGGCTGCATGCCTTAAGTCCACACAACTACACCGGTCTGGACCTGCTCGGGCGGGTGATGCCCTGAGCTGCTCTAATCCTAGGTACGCTGATAGGCGACCAGATCGGTGCGCGGGATCCTGTCCTGCCCAAGCTGCCGCAGTTGCGTAACCACCTGACCACGGTGGAAGGTGGAATGGTTCAAGCAGTGCAGGATCAGCTGCCAGGCCGGTTGCTCGTAAGCGTTGCCAGCGAGATCGCTGTACCGAACGACCTGCTGGAGTGCCCGCGGGTCCATGCCAACTACCAGATTATGGAACGGATCCACATAGCGGAGAACGCTCTCCATACCGGAACTCTCTTCCGCGGGCCACCGATGCACCTGACCGATCAGCCGACAGTACCAAACATGACAGGCATCGCGGATGTGCATCCAGGTGAGGCGCAGCGTGCCGAAACTGCTGGTCGCAGGTGCATCCAAATGACCCTCTCCGAGTTCCATGGAACGGTCCAGAAGCCGCACCGTGGCCCAACGGTCATAGTCCGCGAACTGGTGGATGGCTTCGGTCATGAACAGTTGGGGTGGATAACCGTGTTAAAAATAAGCGTGATCCGCCCTTTGCATGGTGCCGGACCTCCCCCACCTTCGCACCGACCAAGCCCGCATGATCTCAACGATTTTCGGAAAGAAGAAGATCACGGAGGAGAAACTGGCCAATGTGTTCGTGAACGCATTGCTCGAGTTGATCGACAAAGGATTCCCCGCCATTGTTGCGGAGTTGAAGGACTCGCCGGAGTTCGTTACCGAACCCGGCATAGAAACAGAGGATGCCACGGCCTTTGCCTTGATCGTGCTGGCGGGCAATCTGATGGAATTGAAACGGCAGCTGCCGCCGGGACAGGACCGTCGCTTGGTCTCCCTGTCGATCTCCAAGTTCGCCCAAGCTACCCAGGCACGCACCAGTGAGGTGGAGCAGCATTGCTCACGCTTGAACAACCTGATGGCGCGCCTGAACCAACCCAGCAAGAACACGGTGCGGGCCATGAGCCTGGCGCTTTTCCATCAGTACGACCTGTTCGAACATCAGAAGCCTTATTTCGCCGAGCAGCGCGTTCCCGACCCGATCATCCTGAAACGCGTATCGGAACTGATGGGCTTCTTCATCTGGGATTGGGATAGTTTCCACGACCAGTATCGCATCGCAAGCTGACCAGGAAGCTCTCGGGGAGGCGGCTCAGGCCGATACAAGTCCCAATTCAGCAATGGCCTTTTCAGCGATGGTGTTCCCGATCGCAAGCGAGGCTGTGGCCGCCGGTGAAGGTGCGTTGAGCACATGGATGTGGCTCCCGCGTCGTTCGATGCGGAAATCGTCCACCATGGCCCCATCTGTCCCAAGCAACATGGCGCGCACCCCGCTGCGTCCGGGTCGGATGTCATCGGCTTCAAGCGACGGAATGAGGCGCTGCAAGGTCCGCAGGAACAAAGCTTTGCTGAAGGCCCGCCGATACTCATCGATGCCGTAGCTCATGTTGTTCAGGAAAAGGCTCCAGGTCCCTTTGTAGCTCAGCGCGTCCACGGTATCACGCAGGTCGAAATCCAGCTTCCCGTAACCCTCGCGCTTGAACGTGAACACGGCGTTCGGACCGCATTCGATGTTCCCATCGGTCATCCGAGTGAAGTGGACGCCCAGGAAGGGAAAGCGGGGATCCGGAACAGGATAGATCAGGTGTTTGACCTTGGGATGCCCCTTGTCGGTCAGTTCGTAATAGTCCCCGCGGAAGCCCACGATGCGTTCGGGGAAACGGACCCCATCCGCCTTGGCCAGCCTATCGCTTTGCAGGCCTGCGCAATACACCACGGCACGGGCGCGGTGGCTTCCCTTCTCCGTGTGGACCACGCTGATCTCGCCATCCAATTCCACGGAGCGGTAGGCCTCGCCCAAGCGCAATGCGCTGGCCGGTTGTATCGCACGTGCCACCTGTGCCATGGTCTCAGTGGCCTTGCGAAAATCGATGATACCTGTACAACCCACACGGATCGCCTCCAGTCCTTCGCAGAACGGCTCGATCTCCTTGACCCGATCGGGGCCGATGCGCTCCATGTCCTCGATGCCATTGGCGGTACCGTTGGACCAGATCTTATCCAGGCGCGCGACCTCACCGGCATCGAAGGCAACGATCAGTTTGCCACACACATCATGCGGCACGTTGTGCGCGCGTGCGAATTCGACGAGCTCCCGGCGACCTTCCACACAATTCCTGGCCTTGTAGCTGCCGGGTTTGTAGTAGATGCCACTGTGGATGACACCGCTGTTGTTCCCGGTCTGGTGGTCGGCCAGTACGTTCTCCTTCTCCAGCAGCAACAACTTCAGGTCAGGTGCTCGCTGCTGAAGCTTGTACAGCGTAGCGGCACCCACGATGCCACCACCCACGATCACCACATCCCAGTCACTGTTCATGTAGTGCGAAGATACCGGGGTTCAGGCAGCCATGACCATCTGCTCCTCGCGTGGAACGCGCAGCAGGAGCACAAGGCCCAGGACAAAGAACAAACCGATGGCTACGATCGTGTTCCGAAGATCGCCGGTGATCTGGTAGACCAGCCCATAGGCTAGGGTGCCTAGCACGGTACCGACGTAGTAGCTCACATCATAGAAACTGAAATAGCTTGCGTGGTCCATGGTCTCCGGCAGGAACTTGGAATAGGTGGAGCGCGATAGGGCCTGGCTCCCACCCATGACCAATCCGACGGCAGCCGCCAGAGCATAGAACTGCCCTGCGAACTCGACCCGATAGGCCATTACACATAATAGTGTCCAGAAAGCAGCACCTAATGCCAGTGCTCTCAGATTGCCCAATCGCGCACTGAGACGAACGAACAACATGGCACCTACGGCCGCCACGAGCTGGATC
>JAGQVN010000069.1 GCA_020437905.1 Flavobacteriales bacterium | reverse complement strand
CGGTACAAGAGCCCCTCGTTCGTATTGAAGGCGATGGCCTCACCATCGTCGCCTGCGCCAGGGCTCACAACAAAAGTGGTGTTGCCAGTGCCAGGGTCGATCTGGTACAAGCTCTCGGGCACGGTCGCTCCATCGCCGGTGATCCCGAACAAGACACCAGCCGTGCTGAAGGTGATGCTTGCGAACTTGTCCGGAAGGGTCACTGCATTGCTGAGCACCCCGGTCCAAAGGTCGATCTGGGCCAAACGGATGCTCGTATCCTGTTTGACCAGCACATAGGTCAAGTCCGTACTGTAGTTGTGGGCCATACCCGTGAGACCATCGATGGGTTGTCCACTGATGGTCACCGCGATCTGCTGCGAGCTGATGCCCGTGGACAGGTCCAACACATCCAACTGACCTGCGCTGATCTCCGGTGAACGGGCGGCGAAATAGGTCTGCGACCAGCCCGGTAGGGATGCCAACAGCAAGGAACAGGACAGGAAGATCGGGGTGTAGCGTGTATCCATTGTCTGCGCTTTTTTTGGTCCGTTGAATATATCACAATCGAACGGGACACCCTTGTCATGGTATCCAACGAAGCGGGGCCGCTCCTTCCGAAGCGGCCCCGGGGCCCCGCGTGCTCCGATACCAGGACCCTGTTATTTCTTGTCGGCTTGAACGCTCCAGCCCAGTTCCAGGGCGATCTCCTCGAAACTGCCGGCGCCGTAGACGCGCTCGGCCAGCGGCCGGCCTTGGTCATCGTAGCGCAGCCACACGCCTTTCTTCAGGCCGTTCACGTATTCACCGGTGCTTTCCAACTGGCCGTTCGCATGGAAGAAACGGAAGGTGCCGTGTGCGATGGTCCGAGCCTCGTCCAGGTAACTGCCGATCATCTTGACGGCGCCATTGGCGTAGTTCTCGATGACCAGGGCGGAAGGCTCGTTCGTAGGCTCGTTGCCGGTGTTGGCGAAGGAAGCGCTGGCGATGCTGATGCAGAGGATGGCGGCGAAGGTGCTGAGGGTGTTCATGGTTTCCAGGGTTTTGTGGGTCGTTGTTCGTGTTCGATGACCCAAAAGTGCGGGGACCCATCCCCCTGGTGAAGCGCCGCTGAGCAAGTGGCGGAAGCGGGAAAGCAACTGGGTAGAATAAGACGGAAGGCAAATGCCGGATCGGGTGCGGATCGAAGCCTGATCACCGAACTGTGCGGGTCGAGCTATGAGATCCGCTCGCACGCGACAACGTGTCGAATCGCTTTGACCTGCTCGCATTCACGAGCGCATGATCGACCGGTGATGGATCAGGCCCGAAGTGCTCTCAGGGGTGATGCAGCAATTGGGCGGAAGCCTCCCCCACCGAGATCGGATCCGACATCCTGCCCAATGGGCTAAACGCGTTTGGACAACACAACGCCCAGTATGTGCAGGATCCCCGGCACAAGGAACACCCAGAACATAGGTTGGCTCATCAGGTCCGGACGGAGAATGAAGAGCACCATGAGACTTGTGGTCGCCAGCAAACCACCCGGTAGTGGTTTCCAATAAGCCAGCGCCAGACCTGCAGCAAGTCCGATAGGAAAACAGAGGAAGGCCAGTCCATCACCGGTACCCGAAAAGGTGAGCGCCCCCTCCTCCCCGAACACATGACCAACGAGCATGAACACCAGGAAGGCGACCAACAGCCCACCGCTCCATCGCGCAAGGGTCCTCAGCATGACCATGGAACACCGCCAAAAACCATCCCCGAAGGTAGCCTTTTGAGGATGATCGGTCCACTTACGCGGCAACACCCACCAATTGCGCAGCAAGGTCCGCCATCAGCGCGTTCTTATTTGGGTTCTACACGCTCGTTGCTGAATATTCAAGGATTGTTACCTTACCGATCACAAAACCAAGACCATGGACCATCGCATTTGCATCTTTCGTCCTTTTTATATCGCAATTCTGGGCAGTGCGTTGTTGTTGCAGGGCTGTGGGGAGGCAGGAACGGATGATGTACAGGATGAGGCGCCTGCGGCGGAGATGGAGGATGGTAACCCTGGACTGTTCGAATGGGTTGCATCGGTCGGTGGGGAGCAGACTGCGGATAGCTTGTACTCCCATTTTGCATCAACCATCCATGTAACCGCCCAAGAGTTGGAAGTAACCAAGGGCTGGTTCAACGACTATTTTCGGTTGAATCGGAATGAAGCCTTCCCGGCCCGACAGCGATTCGAGATACCTTGGATCGAGATCGAGCAGCGCCTTCCGGCCGAAGAAGCTGGGAAGGATAGGGCGATCGTGTTCCATCATGGGCTGCAGGACGACTCCACCAGATTAGGATGGAGCTACCGCAAGATCAGCGAGGATCCGGATATCAGTGGCCTGTATGAGGTAACTCCGGCCGAGAATGAGATCTACGAATATGTAAAGAATGAAGATGGCAGTGGTCAGGTAGTGACCATGGACATGGGATCGTGGGAAAAGAAATTTCAGACAAAGAACACCGGAAAAACATACTATGGTGATGTGGAGATATGGAGGGTTACGGACTGGTCGAAGCATCATGGTTATTGGGATGACGTGAACGAAGTGGCTGACACGAAATACACGTTGCTTCACTGGGAGGATAAAATGGTCCCACTTCATAGGGACAATTCCTCGGCCATAGGCGATAGGTCCACGTTGAAACTGGTTGTTCATTTCACAGCTGACCGACGCACGGTTCCTGGACAGGACGAAGAGTACATTGCCCATACAGAGACTGTTCATCTGAACGCCGATGGAAGAGACCTGATCGGTGATGACCCGGTCCCTGCCGAAACGCCTTTCCTGATGCACGGAGCGAACTATGGCAACCTGTGTCCCCATCGTTGCGAGCGCATCGAACGCCAGCGCCAGTAGTCGGACACGAGAATAGGTCTGCCAGACCATGGCTTCCTTCGCCGACCCGAAGCTCCTGGTCTTCCTGCCGGCGCTCATCGGGGTATTCCTGGTCCCGCTACGGCGCCCGGACTGGGCCTGGCTGGCCACGATCGCGCTGTTGCTGAGCCTGGGCGTGGAACTGCTGGGGCGATCGCTGGCCAGCAGCGGCACCCCGAACCTGGTGTTCTACAATGCCTACATGGTGATGGAGTTCCTGCTCATCACGGCCATGCTCTGGTCCATGGATGTGGGACGACAACACGGCGGCATCCGCTCGGTTATCATGCTGCTGCTCTTCCTTGCCACCCTGGCCTTCGAGCTGTGGCATCAAAGTCCGGTCAGCACATTCTTCACCAAGAGCGTGGTGGTCGGCGGACTGGTGATGGCCATGGGCAGCATCCTGGTCCTCTTCCGCCTGGCCAATGACGGTCAGGAGGCCCTGCACCGGCGCGCCGAGTTCTGGATGCTGCTTTCGGTGGTGACCTACTTTCTGGGCTTCATCCCCATCCTGGGCCTCTACTTCTACATCGCTGAGCGGGACCCGGAATTGGGCGCCTCGATCTACCGGATCAATGATGTGCTCTTCGTGCTGCGCTACGCCCTCTTCACCGCCAGCATGATCGTCCTCTTCCTTGAACTTCGACCGCACAGGCATGGGTTCCGATGAGCTCTTCGTGGTGGTCATGGTCATGACCCTGACCGTGCTGATCGCCGTGGCCTTGGTGGCGGTCCTGCTCGTGCTGAACAGCAACCGCCGCGTCCGCTTCGACCGCGAGGCCGCCACGCTCGAGACCCAGGCCCTGCGCAGCCAGATGAACCCGCACTTCATCTTCAATGCGCTGAACTCGATCAATGCCTACGTGCAGCAGAACGACACGGACAAGGCCACGCGCTTTCTTTCCAAGTTCGCCCAAGTGATGCGCGGTGTGCTGGAGAACAGCCGGGAGGCGACCGTGCCGCTCGCGGACGACCTGCGCACCCTGAAGGGCTACATGGACCTCGAGCGCATGCGGGCCCAGGAGCGCTTCACCTTCACCATTGAGGTGGCCGATGACTTGAACCCGGAAGTGGTAATGGTCCCTCCCCTGGTCGTGCAGCCCTTCGTAGAGAACGCCATCTGGCACGGCTTGGCAGGCGTGGAACGCGACGGCCACATCAGCCTGCGCATCCTCCAAAAGGAGGGTCAGTTGCTTTGGATCGTGGAGGACAACGGCGTTGGAAGGCGGCAGGGGTCCACGCCGAAAGCGGAACAAGGCAAGAAGCGATCCCTGGGCACGGCCATCACCCGCAGCCGGCTGGACCTGGTGCAGAAGCAATACGGAGGCAAGGCCGGCTTCCACTACGAGGACCTCGAACAGGGCACCCGGGTAGTCGTGGAGATGCCCTTGATGGTGGGCTGATCCAAGCCTGGAAAGCGCTACCCGCCACTTACACAACGGACCCCGCCAGCTGCTCAGGCGGGCTTCACCAGGCTTGTGGATGCCTGCAGTTTTGTTCCGTCAACAACGAACAACAGCAACGCCCACGAGCCATGAACACCCTGAGCAACCTCCTCCGCAACAGCCTGATCATCGCAGCTTTCGCGCTCGCCCCAACGGTCAACGCTGCCGATCGCGGCAACAGCCTGATCCTGGATGGTTACGTCCGTGCTGAAGCGGGTGGCTTGACCGAGGT
>JAGQVN010000068.1 GCA_020437905.1 Flavobacteriales bacterium | reverse complement strand
GTGATCGTGTTCACGTTGCTGTTGCCCGGGATGTTCGGCAGCGTGATCTGTTCGGTGTAGGACCCATCCTCCACTTCGAAGATCACTGGTGCTGATATGCCGCAGGAGATCATGGCGTTCAGTGCATCGGTGAAGGAGGGGTAGTTCGCCGCCGCCGAGGCTCCGATCACGTATGTGCCCATGAGTGGACTGCAGGCGTCGGGATGCTCGTCCGCACCAATGTCCGGCTGAGTGGCTGCGGGTTGTGGTCGCACCTCGCCGTCCATGTCATCAGCGATGCCGAGAAGAGGAACCGCGCTTCCAATGCATGGGGATCCCGACAGGAGATGCAGGTCCGCGAGCGGGTTGACGAAACCCGGATCGGCCTCCACGGAATTCGCGAAGGAACCGCTGGTTGTCTGGAGTGTTGCCAGATCCGTGCAGTTGGTCGTGTTCCATGTCGCCAGCATGGAGCCACCGGTGAACAGCGCTTGATGATCGAGCGTGGTGAAAGCCCCTGCCCAGGGAAGATCGATCGCCTTTCCGGTCGAGCTGCGAATGGCATTGCCCTGTAACGTCAGGCCGGAGGAGCCGGTACCGGTAAGCTGATGGACTCCTCTGCCCGAGACCACACTGACGGAATTGAAGACCAGGTCGATGTCCTCGTTCAGGCCGATGAACTGGACACCATTCGCACTTCCGTTGGATACGATCAGGCTGTTGTTCGCGACCAGGGCCCGCTGACCCGGCGGGGGAGCAACTGTCAATTCCAAGCCCCGACCCCTGCTGAGGACCTTGTTGCGCGTCACGCTGGCCGGGCAATTGCACGTTACACGGATCCCCGGTTGTGTGGAGGCGGCGTTGCCGCTGATCTGGTTCCCGCTGATGGTGACCGCTGCTGCCTGAATGATGAGGATCCCTCCTGTGCAGTTCTCGATCACATTGTCCGTGATGATCCATTCATCCCCCTGGTTACCGGGATTTCCGAACGCATAGTAACCACCGCTCATGAAGTTACCTTCGAAGCGGATGTCGATCTCGTTCAATGCGGGAAAGTTCGCGGCGTTCACCAGATTGCGATTTGTGCCACTTCCGCCTGTTCTCAGTATCCGGCAGCTTTCGACGGTGACGTGCTGGGATGGGTCGTTGGAGCCGGAGATCCCCGGGTTCATGTGGATCACATCTCCATAGGTATCCGGTCCGAAGCGCTCGAACGTCATGTGCCTGAAGGTGACATGATCGACGCCGTCGAACCGGAGCACATGATCGATCGGATTGGCCGTGGCTGTCGCCGGGTAGTTCAGGGTGACCTGTGTGCTGTCCCCGATCGTGCCTTGGTAAGTGATGGTATTGATGGTCGAGGTCCCACTGACCGGCGGAAAGGTGATCGCCTCCGTGTAGGTTCCCGGTTCCACTTGGAATATCACCGGACCGCTCACGCCGCAGGTAATGAGCTGTGCGACGCTGGTAGAGAAGTCAGGGAAGTCGGCCCCCAGGGACGGACCGATCAGGTAGGTGCCCGACAGGGGCGCACAAGCACCGGCATCCTCGTCGGCTCCGCTGTCGGGGCTGGTCGCCGCCGGTTGCGGGCGCACTTCACCGTCCACATCGTCGGTGAGCCCCGGCCAGTTCGATGCGGCGCCCAGGCAAGGCGACGAGGAGGTCAGGTGCAGGTCCGCTGAGGGATCGATGAACAAGGGGTCCCCCATGAACGAGTTCCCGTTCATGCCCGTTGCCCCGAAAAGGGTCGGGACATCATTGTATCCGGTACCATCGATGAACGCTGGCCAGGAGGTCACGGAGTGGAACACGTTGTTGTCCGAGGAGGTCAGGCTCGCAGTGAGGGCGATGATCGCATTGGTCCTGGCAAGGATCGCATTGTTATGGACACGGACGTTCGTGCAGCTGGGCATAACAAAAAGCCCGTAGTACGTGCCGCTCGATCCGCTGACCGAGATACTGTTGTGCACGATGTCCACATCGCTCGTGGTCCCTGAAAGACGGATCCCGTGGTTGAGGTTGTTGAATCCCTTCAGGACGATCATGTTGTTCAGGACCTGCAAGGGATCGGCGCCGGTCCCAGTCACATTGTCCAGTTCGATGCCATTTGATCCCGGTGCGTCGCAGACGATCGTGTTGCGTGCGATCTCGCCCGGTGCGACATTGCAAGAGGACAGTTCGATGGCGGTCGCGAAGTAGTTTGGGCAGTGGATGGTGTTGTCGGAGCATGTCACGTCACCGTTCAAACTCTGGACGTCGAGCGCGAACACCCCGATCACCTCCATGGTGTTCCCCTGGAACCTGAAACTCCCGGCCCCTGCAGCCTGGAGGCGAAGACCGCCATAGGCGATCGCGCAACGATACACCGACGAGGACCCGATACCGGTCCCTGAGCCATCGTAACGGAGCACATCGCTGTTCCCGGCCGAATTGCTCGCATCGATCCTGCAGTTGGCGAAGTGCCAGTCCGTCGACCCATCCTCCACGCGGATCGTTGTGCCGAAGACCAGGCTGCCCGATCGCTCGATCGTCAGATGTTCGAACGTGATGTGTGAAGCCCCGTTGAGATGGATGACGAAATTGTTGGAGCTCAGCGTGGATGAGGGGTGGCCGACCGTCACCAGCGTGCTGTCCAGGCTCTGGCCACGGAACGTGATGGTGTTGGCTGCGGAGGAACCTGTGATCCCCGGAATGGCGATGTATTCGATGTACGATCCGTCGGTCACCTCGAATACTACCGCTCCGTTGATCCCTTGCGCAACCAGGTCGGAAACGGCCGCATTGAACGTGGTGTAGTCTCCGCCGCCGCCGCCATCGATCACGTAGGTGCCGTTCAGCTGGGCCTGGGCCGTGAACGGCAGGGCGATCACCAGAAGGCGCAGAGCGTGGGGGAGCAGGCGAGGGACCATGACCGGACGCGTTGGGTTGGTCCAAGATCCCGCGCCCGTGTTCGCGTGTAAACCATTTCCGGGTGAACGACCCGCAGGCCTTGGCGAACGACCCGCCCGACCAAGTGAAGGAAAGTGGGGACAGAGCAGTCCACGGGCATGCCCGGATCAGGTTCGAAGGCTCGACCATGTCGCCATCGGAACGAGGTCCGACATGCAACTTCGGTCAAGGGCCGGTGTCCACCATCTTGGGCTCCACGGTGCTCCACGCAAAGGCCCGCATGGGTCGCGGAAGAACGGGGGGCGACGACCAATGGGTCAGAGCATCCTGACGTGTTTCATCAATTCCTCCCGATAGGTCTTGCCCACTGGGATATGCTGATCGCCGATATGGACGTATCCTTCCTCCAGCGCTGTGATGTGCTCCACATTCACCAGGTAGCTGCGGTGTACACGCAGGAATGGTGGTCCCGCCAGACGGTCGCTGACTGCCTTCAGCGTGGCGCTCACGGTGAAGCGTTGGTCGGCTGTGAACAGCTTGGTGTAATTGTCGTAGGCTTCCGCATATAGGATGTCTGCAAAGGCCACCTTCACCAGCCTGCCCTTCTCCTTGACGAACACACTGTCGGCGATCACGAACTCATCGGCCTCCCCGTTCGCTGGTTCGGTGGTGGAGGCGTCCAGGTCGTTCGCGTATCGGAACAAGGCGATCTCAATGTTGCCATGCAGGTCGTTCTCATCGAAAGGCTTCACGATGAAGCCGGCGGGGCGTGTCTGCTTTACACGTTCGATCGTGCCCCTGTCGGCGTGGGAGGTCACGAAGATGAAGGGAGTACGGAACTTGCCGTTCACTTTTTCGGCCAGCTGCACGCCGTCCAATTCACCTTCCAGGTTGATGTCCATCAGGATCAGGTCCGGTCTTTCGGTGGCGATGCCGGCCATGGCGTCCAGCGCGTTCTCGGCCCGACCACAGACCTGATAACCCAGCTCCTCCAAGCTGGCAGCGAGGTCCTCGGCGATCAGCGGCTCATCCTCCACGATGAAGATCCGGACCCGGTCCATGCGTGCAAATTAGTTGGTCCACGCTGTCGGTGCATGCGTGCCGTGTGAAGGAGGCCTGGAATTGGGCGAACGACCGTAGGTCAACGGTGAACGGGTGTTCCATCGTGGTGAATGGGTCAGGAAGCCAGCTTGTACCGGCCGATACGCAACACCACCACCGTCCCACCATCGTTGCGCACTTCCCATTCGGCCTGCAGCTTGGTGGCGAAGGTGCGCACCATGTCCAGTCCGAAACCGCTGCTCTCTTCGCCGCGTTCGGCGCTGGGGTCGTAGCCGACGCCATCATCGCGGACCTCGACATGCAGATGGCCGTTCTGCTCGCGGATCGTGATCCATAAGCTGCCCGGTCGGCCTTCCGGAAAGGCGTACTTCAATGCATTCGTCAGGAGTTCGTTCAGGATCAGGCCCAGCGGGATCGCCGTATCCACGTCCAGCACCAGCGGGTCCACGTTCGTGGTCAGCGAGATCTGCTCCGGGGAAAGCTGATGGCTCGAGACCAGGCTGCGGGCCAACTTTTCTACATAGGTCGGCAGGTCGATACCGGTCAGGTCTTCCTCCTTGTACAGGTCCTGGTGGATCAGCGCCATGCTCTTCACGCGATCGCGGCTGTCACGCACGGCTTCCCGCGCTTTCTGGTCGGTGATGCCCCTGCTCTGGATGCTCAGGAGGCTGCTGATCACCTGCAGGTTGTTCTTCACCCGGTGGTGGATCTCGCGCAGCAGCAGTTCCTTTTCCTTCAAGGCCAGTTCGATCATTGAATTCTTGGCGGCCAGCTGTTCGCTGCTTCGCTTTCGGATCCGATAGGCACGAAAGGCGAAGATCCCGGCGAGCAGCAATAGCAGGGCACCTGCTCCCAGGGCTTTCTTTTCGAAGGCATTCCGCTCCAGGGTGGCGCGGTTGCGTTCCAGTTCGGCATCCTTCTTTCCGCTCTCGTAGCGTTCCTGCAGTTCCGCCACCTGGATGCTTCGGTCCTCGTTGAAAATGCTGTCCTTCCAGGCCGTGTGCAGACGATAATGCACGAGCGCCGAATCAGGCAGGCCCTGCTGTTCGAACAGGTTGGACATGACCTCGTGCCCGTTCATCAGGATCTCCTTGGACCCGACCTTGGTCGCAAGCGCGATGCCGGAACGGACCACCACCAGGGCGGTGTCGGGCCTGCCGATACGGCCAAGACACTCCGCCATGTTCACGAGCACATTGGCCCGTGTGCTTTCGTCGGAACCCTCTGGGAGCACGCTCAGCGCATCGCGATAGAAGGGCAGCGCATCAGGCTCCCGTCCTTGTTGCATAAGCGTGTTCGCCAAGTTCATTCGGACGGCTGCAGCGAACTCCAATTGCCCTTGGCCCGTGAGGATGCGGTCAGCCTCGGCGTAGAAGTATGCTGCGCTGTCCAGTGCCCCCTCCTGGTAGTACAGGTTCGCCAGGTTGTTCGAAACGTTCGCTACCCAAACACTGTCACCAATGGCACGAAAGCGATCGAGGGCACCTCTGTACCACGGCCGTGCCTTGGTCCTTTGATCCTGATGTTCCAACGCGGCGCCGATGTTGTTGTGAGTGATCGCCGTGTACCATGGATCATCGCCCTGTTCGAACCAATGCAGCGCTTCCAGATACCAAGCGAAGGCCTTTTCGTGCTCATTGGTCGTCTGAAGGCACATGCCAGCGAAGTTGGCCCCTTCCCCTATGCGCACCGGATCCTTGGTCGCCTTCGCAAGCTGATGGTAAGCCACCGCGTAGGGCAGGGCCGAATCGGGTTGAACGAAGACCAGGTTCCGCACCAGTTCCTTGAGCAAAGGCAAGCGGCTGGTGTCGTTCGGAAGCGTGCTCAGCACATCGCGCAAACTGTCCACTTGTGCCTTCAGCGGGACGGCCAACACCAGCAGGAACAGAAATGCGCAGCGCATGCCGCAAGATCGGTAAACCCGATATGACCGATGCTTCAGCCCGTCTTTCCCTTCCCCTTTTTATCGTGGAAGCCATAGGGGCAATGACGACAGCCACTTTGGCAGCAATAGCCGCGCTTGGTGTGGAACTGTTCCGTATAGACCAGGAAACCCTCCTCGGAGAAATAGTAATCCCCGGGCTCCAACCCGAGCCGGGACGCTCTCAGCGAGCGCTCATCTTCCAGGCGTTTCGCTTCCATTCAACCCACCTTCTCGACTTTTGAACGCGGATGTGCGCCCGAATGTTCAGTGGTGCAGGGCAAAGATCTAACAATTTCTTCATGACGTTGCCGTATTCCACGTTTTCCACGATCGGCTGTGCGAATGCCTGTGGATGGATCGTTAATAAGAGTTGAATATCCCGGTAGATTCGCGGGTTACGTGATCATGGGTTTTCAACAATGCGGGCTCGTGGATAGCCGCAAACGCTTCGTCTTGCTGCTCTCGCTGATGCCTTGTGCATCGGCATTCGCTCAGCCTTCCGGACAACGGCTCAGTGCAGAGGAATACATTGCCATGTGGCAGGAGGTGGCCGTGCGTGAGATGGAGCGTCATCGCATTCCAGCCAGTATCACGCTTGCCCAAGGATTGCTCGAAAGCGGCAACGGGAACAGCGAGCTGGCCCGAAAGGCGAACAATCATTTCGGGATCAAGTGTACCTCGAGCTGGACCGGGGGCAAGGTGTACCACGATGACGACCGCCGCAACGAATGCTTCCGCAAGTACAAGAACGCGGAGGCTTCGTACACCGACCATTCCGAGTTCCTCCTCAAGCAACGTTATGCTTCGCTCTTCCAGTTGGACATCCGCGACTACAAGGGCTGGGCAAAGGGGCTCAAGGCGGCGGGTTATGCCACGGACCCCAGGTATCCACAAAAGCTCATCGACCTGATCGAGCGATACCAGTTGCACGAGTTGGACAAAGGCGGCAGGGCGGCTGCAAAGCGTTCGAAACCGCAGGCCGGGTCGGAGCGGACCGAACGGCAGGAGGAGGTGACCGTGACCGTCGGGGGAAGCCGTGCGATCCAAGTCTTCGATGGCCGCATCAAGTATGTGCTGGCGAAGGAGGGCGATACGTTCGATGGACTGGCTGCGGAACTGGGCCATATCGGCGGACAGTTGGCACGCTACAATGACCTGGATAAGAACACACGCCTGAAGGCCGGGCAGGTGGTGTTCATCCAGCCCAAACGGAACTCGTCCAAGCGCCAGGCCACGCATACGGTGCGCGATGGAGAGGACCTGTGGAGCATTTCGCAGCAGGAAGGCATCAAGTTGGCCAAACTGGCCGAGTGGAACGGCTTGAGCACGTCTGCGAAGGTGTCACCCGGTACCAAGCTGCTGCTGAAGAAGCCGCGCAAACGCCGCTGACGATCACCGGCGCAGGCGATGCGCGATGAGTTTTCCGTCGGAGGTCACCAGAAGCAATTCCGGCGAGCCATCCTGATCCAGGTCCGCCAAGGGTCCCGGGTGGATGGAGCGGAGGTTCTCCGGTGCGCGCACGTTCCCCTGACCATCGAACACGTGAAGGCGTTCGATGCTCGCGCAACCTGCCTGGATCAGCAGCTCCTTTCCCTTACCGAACACACGCAGGTCCGTGCATCCGAACGGCCCATCGACCGACCAGATAGGACCGCTTCGCCCTAGCAGGATGAGGCGACCCTCCTTGATCACCACAAGCTGTGGGTCCGATCCCTCCCGAACGATCGCTGCCGCGTCCACGATCCCGATCTCCCAGGCCGTTGCCATCCCCTTTAATGTCCCCTCTTTCACCGTGCCGCTTCCATCCAGGAAAAGGATCGTACACGTACCGACATCCGAACCGGGTTCCACATCGAGAATGGTCGCACCAGGGCCCAGGTCGAGCGTCGGCCGATACCGGTCCTTACCCTGCCGATCCAAGGTCCGGACCTTTCCATCCTCCAGGACGGTCAGGAGGTAGTCCTTTCCCTTGTTGCGGATGTGGTAGACGCGATCGATCGCCTTGCCACCCAGGTCGCCGGCTTTCCAGCCCTTCACCTCCTTCCCGGAAAGGTCATGGTTCAGGAGCCGTCCATCGGAGAGCGGGACCAGGATCCGTTCTTCATGCTTGTTGTCGTAATCGAATACGGCCAGCGGTGCCGCAGCGGATGCGGGTAGCTTGATGGGGAAACCCTCCACATCCCGGCCAAGGCGGTCGATCAGGTAGACGGAGCGATCGGTGTTGAAGAGCAATTGCAGCTTGCGGTTGTGGTACCGGTCCACTTGGATCGGGTCGCTCTTCATCGGTCCGTCCAGCTGCCTTTCCCAAAGCACTTTTCCATTGCTTCCCACCAGCATCATGCGGTGGAGACTGTCCACCACCACGACCTCCTCCGTGCCGTTCACATGGTTCCGGACCACCACTGGTGAACGGGCCACCGGTGCGCTCATCGTCAGCGTCCAGAGGTCCTGTCGGAGCGGTCGGGTCACGGGTGCGTGCTGAAGACTGCCGGTCACGTAGGTCCTGCCACGTTCCACCTGTCGCACCTGGAACAGGATCCCGCCCAGCTGGTCCCAGGGTTCGGGTTGGAACAAAGCATCAGGAACACGGTCCGAAGCGCACCAGGCCTTCAACAGGTCCCGACCATGCCCGAGGTCCATCCAAACAGTGCGTTGTGCTTTTCCGGCGTGGCGTTCCATGATCGCCATGGTGCGGATATCGGTCGCTAGCGTCCGGTCATCCAGTTCGGCGTCGATCGCCCGGAGCAAGGCCGCCTGTCCCGAGGCCACGATCAGCCGATCATCCATGATGGTACACCACGGGTCGGGAAGTTCCACGAGGCCCCAGGCCAAGCCGGCTGCAGCCGGATCGGATATCATTGAACGGCCCCGATGCACAGCGCGAGCGCCGGTCCTGTTCCGAAGCATCTCCTGAGAACGGGTGGTGTCTTCCAGCCCAAGCACCAGCCAATGCATGATGCCTCCTTGTTCATCCGCGCCTGATCCGCAGGTGACCCCCGAAAAACCAGCTTCAACCAGCTGCAGCCAACTGCTGTCCCGCAGGCTCGCACGCCACAACGGGATCATTCCTTCCGCCGGTCGCTGATCCATGAAGGATGCGATCTGGGGCATCGCTGCCCAGGCGTTCCTAAGTTCCTGAGCGCCCCTGGAACCGATGATCGCGCTGTCCTCTGGTAGAAAGAGCCCACTGAAGAGCATGGCATCGGGCCGGATGCTGATATCCAGTGCGCACCAACCTGCAATGGGCTCGGTCCGATCCAACCGGTCCGCCTGCACCACGCCGGAGAGCATGCGATGCGCCTTTTCCGAACGGACCATCAAATGGGCATCGGCCGTTCGTGCCAGGGTCGCCCGGGCAGCCTGAAGACCGGTCGGGAAAAGAGCGCTGCCTGAAACGACACGCTCACGCATCTCGTCGATCAATTCACGGTCACTGCTCAGGAGCAACAGCTTCTCGACCAGCGTCACATGGATGTCGCTCAGCACACTGTCCACCCGAATGGCGACCACGTTGCCCTGTAAGAGATCTTTCTCATCGATCAGGTCCTCCACCTGGATCGCCGTCGGATCGGGTCCTCCGACCAGGGGCACCACGACCACCGAGGCCACCGTGCCACCGCCTTGCCGGACCAGACCGAACAGGATCGAAGGGTCCTGCTCCTCAGGAAATACATTCACCAGGCGCTGACCCAGGCGTTCCCAGGAAACAACCGAGGGGAATGCGCCCAGGTCGTTCCACAGCAGCGAAGAATTCGTCAGGGCATCCAACGCGGACCGGGCATGGGGCAGGTCCACCACGATCGCCGTGTTCAGTGGCAATGCGGACCAAGGGTCCACACGCGGAGTGGCCTGTTCCTGTGGGCGGAACAAGCGGTAGGTGCCCAGACCGGTGAGCACCAGAAGCACGATCAACAGGATCCAGCGGCGCACGGAACAAAGAACCGGAGTTCAGGACAGGGGAGCACGAATGAACGCAAGCCCCTTTGCACACGGTCCTGTTAGGACCCGCAAGCCTCCGCCACTGGCCTGAAGCTCCTGCGATGCCAGGATGTCGGCCCGTGCAGGGCAAGTGCTTCGCGATGCTCCATGGTCGGATAACCCTTGTTCTGCTCCCAGGCGAACTCAGGGTGCTGCCGATGCAAGCGCATCATGATCGCATCCCGGTGCGTTTTGGCCAGCACGCTTGCGGCAGCGATGCTGCGGTAGTGCGAATCGCCTTCCACGAGGCATGCATGAGCAATGCCGAGATAGGGTTTGAAGCGGTTACCGTCGATCAGCAGGAACTCGGGGACAAGCTGCAAGGCTTCGATCGCGCGGTGCATGGCCAGAATGGAAGCGTTCAGGATGTTGAGCGCGTCGATCTCTTCCGGAGAAGACTCACCGATGGCCC
>JAGQVN010000005.1 GCA_020437905.1 Flavobacteriales bacterium | reverse complement strand
TACACCACCAGCAGCTGCGGGGTATGCGGCAAGAGCAGCATCGAGGCGGTGCATGCCACCTGCCAAAGGCCTGCTGCGCCCTGGGGAACGCTCGATCCCAACGTGATCAGAGCCCTGCCGGACCGCATGCAGGAGGCTCAGACCGTGTTCCAACACACCGGCGGGATCCATGCGGCGGCGCTGTTCGATCGGGCCGGGAAGCTGCTCCTGTTGCGCGAGGATGTCGGTCGGCACAATGCCGTGGACAAGGTCATCGGCGCAGCGCTTGCTGCCGACCTCTCCTTGTCCGAAGGGCAGCTTCTGGTGAGCGGCAGGGCCGGGTTCGAGCTGGTGCAGAAATGTGTGATTGCCGGGATTCCCTTGATGGCAGCCGTGGGCGCACCCAGTTCATTGGCCGTCGAACTGGCCCGTGAAAGCGGTCTCACGCTGATCGGCTTTCTTCGCGGACCGCGCTTCAACGTGTACGCGCCCCAATGAGCAACACCACCAACCTGTCACGGGAACGGATCAATACCCTGATGCATGAACATGTGGAGGTGTGCCCCTATGACCCTTCCTGGCCGGCTTGTTATCAGGAGGAAGAGATCCTGCTGAAGCGTGTCCTGCCAGCGGACCTGGTCATCCGCATCGATCACATCGGCAGCACGGCGGTCCCTGGATTGAGCGCCAAACCGATCATCGATGTGCAGGTGGAGGTGCGCAGCCTGGAGCGCGTTCGACAGGACGTGGTCCCCGAGCTGGAAGAGATGGGCTACGAATTCATCTGGCGCCCCACCATCGGGGAGGAGGCACCTTTCTATGCCTGGTTCATCAAGCGCGATGCTAAGGGTCAGCGTACGCATCATATACACATGGTGGAGCCCGACCAGGCCTCGGAGGATCGGATCCTCTTCCGAGATCGCCTGCGCACACATCCAAAGGACGCCCTGGCGTACGAACGATTGAAGGCGGACCTGGCCGAGCGATTTCCCACCGATCGGGCTGCGTACACACAGGGTAAGACCGACTTCGTCACCCGGATCATCCAGCTCGCTCGTAGCGCGGGAACCTGACCGGCGAGGGGGCTTCGAACATTTTGTTTAATCAAATGGTTTAATGATTAAACAAAACACCATGACCGCCACTGATCGCATTTCCCACAAGCGCCGTTTTATCCGCAAAGCCAACGAGCTCATGGAGAAAGGGCAGGTCTCCACGCTGGTCACTTTCCTGATCATGGGTCTCCGCGAGCTTGACGGGAAGGAAGGAGTGAACAGGCGTCCGCTGAACGCGGCCTGATCGTTCCGCGCACGTTCCACCTCCGGACCATTGGTCCCACGGAACAACACACATGAAGGTGGGGTCACTACCTTTCCTTCATGCGTTCACTGATAGCCCCTGTATTGTTCGCGATGATGACGCCCTGCTGGGCGCAGCGCACCTTCGATGTGACCATCGCGGACAGTACGTACCACATGAAACAGTACTGGTTCGTGCTCTACACCGCAGGGACCGATACGACCCGCTTGGACAGCGCCACCAGCGCCTCCGTCCAGCAAGCACACTTGGACCACCAGGCCATGCAGGCCGATCGCGGCCTCATCGTCATGGCAGGGCCCTTCGGGGACAACGGCAACTACCGCGGCCTGCTGGTCTACGACTGCGATACCCGTGAGGAAGTGGAGGGCTATCTCCTGCAGGATCCTTGGGTGCAGCGCAAGAAGCTCAGCTACGAGATC
Source organism: Flavobacteriales bacterium (assembly GCA_020437905.1). Taxonomy (GTDB): domain Bacteria; phylum Bacteroidota; class Bacteroidia; order Flavobacteriales_F; family PHOS-HE28; genus PHOS-HE28. Next base: position 2,914 of record JAGQVN010000005.1, on the reverse strand, counting down.
CGTCCTTGGTGGGGGGCGGTGGGTACGAAACTACCGTAGCTGCGTTCTACCGCACGACCGAAACACGTTGCGCCGGCGCCTTCGTCGAGCCTCCGAATGCGATCAGGTAACTACCCGACGCAACACGGGTCAGATCCAGTTGCATTTCTGATCGGCCTCGGGCCATTGGCACGCGGAGCACAGCACGGCCCAACATGTCCACGACCTGGATCTCACCCACCCCGTCCGGAATATTTCGCACCGTAAGGCGATCAGCCGTTGGGTTGGGAAAAAGCAACGGGGTTTGAGCGGAGCTTTCTTGATCCGGGACTTCCAGAGCGATGTATTCTCCACAACCGAGCGGTTGTTGATCGTACCAGGCCTTGACGGCTGCAGCACGCTGCTTGAGCAAGGTCACGCTGCTCAGGTTGTCACCCAAGGTGTCCTGCGCAAAAACGAAGGCCAGGTCCAGGCATACCGTATCGCCCGGAGCGATGTTGTACCAAGGGCCGTAGGAGGCCATTGAGCGCACGTCCGATAGCGGGATGTTGGCTGAGACGGCGCTCCACTCATTAGGGTTGTAAACGTCCCCGGGGTACATAAATGGTGTTGGTAAAGCAGTGAACGGATCGATCACAGCAGCACCGTTCCATGTTTTACCATGGACAGTATGGTAATATTCGATGGGCCAGTCCGGTTGTTGCGGAAGGCCGCCAGGAAGAAAATGCATTAATGAAGATGCGGTTGCGTTCAGGGGAAGAACACCTTGCGCTGGGGGGTGGACTCCATACCCTAACACTTCGACCATGTCCTCATCGAACGCATCTCCATTGAACGTATAGAGCATTCCAAGGCCCACATCGCTCCCTCCAAGATCATCCAGTGAGTGTCCAATATCCATGTCCAGCCAGGAGGCGAGCCAAAGCGTATCGTATGTGTTGGACGAGCGGTTGATGACCGTGTAGTGCTGAAAAAGCACCTGGTGTAACGGGTCATTCGGACCAGCGTCATACCCATAAGTCATGGAATGAATGTCCAACCCCATCTCCGGTAGCCCGAACCACCCGCTCGATCGTTGATCTGAACTGATCTGATAGATCGCTGCGTCGCCCTTGAATCGGGGGGCATCGCCTGTGATTGCATCATATGCTCCGTCGGCGTTGTGGTCTGCATATGGGGCGAGGTCCATCGGTTCGCCATTTGCCAGATCACCGTTTCCTGGCCAATCCGCAATGGATGGTAACGGGACGTATCCCGGTTGACCCCATTGAGCAATATGGTCCCAAACGGCTCCATTATCGATGGGCCAAACCTGTGCGTATCGCTGCCAGAATCCCTCAGTGGTGTCGTCAGCCCATGGCCCAGGAACTGGCCCATAAGCGAACTGGGATTGCCAGCGATTGGGGATGACGTACATGTCTGTATCACGAACGGCAATGGCGCATAGCCCTTGTGCGTAAAGGCTGGATCGACCCGAGCCTGCTGGGACTTCGAAAGCTGGTATGCCTTGGTCATAGTCGTATCCGATACCTCCCAGCGAATTCACTCGGATATTCATGCCAGCTACACGCAGCACATGTGCATCAAGGCCGGGTACGATCTTTCCGAGCGTTGTCATCTCCCGATGTGCAAAGTGTGTGAACTGCCCTCCGGCAATGATCTGAGCCCCGAATTCGACCGATGCACGAAGGCCGCGCATGTTCATCGGCCTTTCATCAGGACCCGGATCGAGGATGGACTGGCGCTCGTCCGACAGGACGTATCCGAGAGTGTTCGCGTAAAGAATGCGGCGATCATCCCCGGCAAGCGGTGAGACAGAAAGAGGGGCGAGCTGGGTCCCGTCCCATCTGGCGCTGTTCGCCAGTTGGATGGTGGAATCGGCATCGAAGGTGAAAGCGCCTACCGACCAGAGCTCAGAGCCGACCGATCGCAGGTCCTCGACAGGGGCGTTCAAGCCGCTACCAACCGGAACCCAGGAGGTCCCATTGAGTTGCGCCAGATGATGCAATGGGATCCCGTTCGAGCCGGTGAATGTGCCGCCACTGAACAAGGTTCCGTCATGGACCGCAAGGGCTTGCACCGTTCCATCCAAGGTGGTTCCCAATTGCACCCAATTGCTGCCTGTCCAACGCGCCACCTTTTCCGTAGGAATGCCTCCACACGTGGTGAATGCTCCTGCGGCGATCAGATCTCCATTGAAGTTGATCACCCGCTTCGGCGCTATGTCAAAGTTCGCTCCCAATTGGGTCCAGGTGGTTCCGTCCCACATGGCAACACCCCTAGAGTTCGGATCTCTGAATGCTAACGCAAGACCGCTCCCATAGTTGGTCATATCGTGGATCCAGACCGCGCTGTTGGTGAATGGACCGATCTGCGACACCGTGCCGTTCGTATCGATGCTTGCCACACCATATACCGAAGCATCGTTAAGCACATTGAACAGCCCGACAACGATCAATTGATCATTGAATACGGCAAGGTCTTCGACATATCCATTGTGTGATCCACCGAACGGGACCAACCTTTGTCCGCTGCACCAAATAGAAAGCAACAGAAAAGCAATTGATAGGTTACGGCACATGTTCGAGCGCTTTTTTCCAAGCTAGTTCGATATTGTGGAAGACTGTAGCTAAGGTTCGCGCAGATCGAGCGAATTCTTTACCGATCTGAAGACTACTTCGCCATCATTCTTGCGGGGGGGCTGTGGGGACGCGGTTGCCCTGATCCGGAAGTGCCCTGTCGCACAGCCGTCTCTCCGTCTGGAGACGGAGTTCCTTTGGCAACAATCCTTGATGGGCCCTGCAAGGCTGTTACATCCTGCTGCCACTAACCGCTGCGCGTTCCTCGATCTCGGCGATCGGGGGTATCCGGAAACTACCCGCATGATCCCGAATAATGACGACGATCACCCCGCATTCTCCGACGAATCGCTATT
>JAGQVN010000067.1 GCA_020437905.1 Flavobacteriales bacterium | reverse complement strand
GACCCCGGACATGCCGGGGCCTTGTGATCGGTTTCGTAATGGGTGCTCACTGCACCATGTAATAGATGTTCGTGAGCCACTTGCTGGTATCCGGCTCGGTGGTCGGGTCGGTCACATACTCTTCAATGGCCACGGACCCGAACTCGATCCCGCGCTCCTTCATCATGTCATCCATGGCCATGTGGGCTTCTCCGGAACCTTCGTAGGCTCCCATGTAAGCAATGTGAAGGGCCTTCCCACCGGGTACCACATGGGTCTCCATACCGGGCAGCGTCGAATTAGCGTCCCCTTTCACAGGTACGGCGGCCATCAGATCCGTCTGCTTGTTCTCTTCATCCCATGAGAAGTACAGGCCGCTCGGAGATCCCGTGAACTCCATGCCCGCGGCCGCGGCAGCACCAAAGGCTGCGGGGAACGTGCTTTCGAAATGACCTTTCATCTGGTCCCAACCGATGAGCTTGCGCATGCCGATGTACACCATTTCCGGACGTTCCACAGTGTTGATCGTAAAGCCGCGGTACTCGGCCGGTCCGCTTGCTGCGGCCTTTTCCTCGGCCAGGGTCTTCAGGTTCGCCAGCCCGCGCTCGAAATCCGGCCCCACCATCTTGTCCATATCCATGAACACACCCATTACGCGGCCCATGAATCCGTTCTCCTGGGTCATCGTCCATTTCACCTCGGTCCCACCGTCGACCTCGGCCATATCCAGGTCCACCTGACTGACGGCCTCCCACGGCTCGATGAACTTCAGTTCGGAACCGACATGCTCATTCGTTCGCAATGCGGTGATCTCCTGGCTTCCTTTACCAACGGTATCGCCCTGCCAGGTCATCTTGGAGCCTACCGTACCATCGGTCCCCTCGTAGGTGACCAACTGGTCCTTGTCCATGTCCTTCCAGGGGGTCCAATCCTGGCTGGCCTTCAGGTTGCTGATCATCGGATAGATGACATCCGGCGATGCCGCGATCACAGTACTGCGTTCAACAACGCTCTTTCCCGGCCCGATCAGGCCGAGCACAACGATCAGTCCGACCAAGGCCAGAATGATGATCAACAGGGTCTTCAATGCTCTCATTGCGGTGGATTTTTCGAAAGATCGCGATCTCGGATCGGAACTAAAAACGGGCGCGGGGTGGAACACGAATGGCACGGTCTTTTCTTTGCTCCACGCAGCGCACAGAACCCATGATGAACGCAATGAACCAGCCCTTCCGCACCGCCATCCTGATGATCCCGGTCCTGCTCATGGCCGCCTGTTCCAAGCCGGGTCCGGCAGGCACCAAGGTGAAACAGCCCTTCAGCGGCTCGAAGTATGAAAGCAACGGCACCTGGTTCCGGGGCACCGGACAGGGTGTCAGCGCAAAACAGAACATCGCCCGCAGTAAAGCCGATCTGGACGCCAAGAACCAATTGGCCGGTCAGGTGGGGACGAACATGCGCGCGGTCACCGATCAGTACCGGGGGCAGACCGAGAACGCCGGAGCGGCCGATGTGGCGGACAAGTTCCAGAGCCTGGTGCGGGAGGTCATGAACACGGAGATCGCAGACCTGCGGAAGATCGGCGAAGAAACCTTCCACAACGACGAGAACGGGAACTACACGGTGTATGTGGCATACGAGATCAAGAAGAACGCCATGTTCCGATTCATGAAGAAGCAGGCCCGGGCGGATGACAAGATCGACGACATCACCCGGAAGAAGATCGATGAGATCCTCGATGAGGAGATCAAGAAGGCGGATGCTGCTGAAGAATGATCTGATCAGGACCTGACGATCTGGCCGCGAACCGGGTCCGGTATCCGTTTTGCTCGCAGGCTTTCGACCTATTTGAACGACGACGATGACAGGAGCCTATGTGATCATGTTGGTGGTAATGCTGGCCAGTTGGATGGTGAGCCAACAGTTGCGCAGCCGATTCAAGAAATACAGCCAGACCCCGCTGGCCAACGGCATGAGCGGCAAGGAAGTGGCGGAGCGGATGCTGGCCGACCATGGCATCACCAATGTGAAAGTGGTAAGCACCAGTGGCCAGCTCACCGACCACTACAATCCCGCCACACGGACCGTGAACCTAAGCGAAGCGGTCTTTGGGCAGCGCAACGCGGCCGCTGCTGCAGTGGCCGCCCATGAATGCGGCCATGCGGTCCAGCATGCCAAAGCCTATTCGTGGCTGACCATGCGCAGCAAGCTGGTGCCGGTGGTGAGCGTCACCTCACGCTTCATGCAGTGGATCCTGCTGGCCGGTGTGCTGCTGGTGAACACCTTCCCCACCCTCTTGCTGATAGGCATCCTCCTTTTCGCAATGACCACCCTGTTCAGCCTGATCACCTTACCCGTGGAGTACGACGCCAGCAACCGTGCCTTGGCCTGGATCAAGCAGAACGGTATCGTGACCACCTCGGAATACGCAATGAGCGCGGATGCCTTGAAATGGGCTGCGCGGACCTACCTGGTGGCAGCTATCGGATCCATCGGCACGCTGTTGTACTACCTGATGATCTTCATGAACCGGCGCTAGCGGAGGCTCAGCACAATGGGCAGGTGATCGCTGTAACCGCCTTTGTAGCTGGTGCCGCTGTACGTCTTGTCCGGTGAACGGCCGAATTTGGGATGCCGGAACAGCAGCCGATCGTCCCACAGGGCCTTGGCGGAGGCCACCTCCCCTGCCGTCAATGGATCGGTGATGAACTGGTCCAGGTAGTTCCATTCCCCTTGGTAGTTGTGGCTGCCGTGACCTTTTGGCTGATCCACGCACATCAGCGCGACCAGATCAGCATTGCGATCACATCGGGCACCCAGACCATCCTGGATGCTCACGTCCGTGGGCCCATCGTTGAAG
>JAGQVN010000066.1 GCA_020437905.1 Flavobacteriales bacterium | reverse complement strand
GGTAACCATGGATGGTCAGGCCGTCCCGGCTGGTATACTGGATCGGTTTCATTTCGGCCATGTGTTCCTCGTTCAACCAGGGATACAGGGTAGCCAGTTCGGTCAGGTCACCGGAGGTGTGGTCATAGTAGTAGTATTTGCCTGGCATCCGATCGTTCCCGGCCCAGACGATGAACTTCGTCTCGCTGTCGTCCTCCCCATAGATCCAGAACTCGTAACCCTCGAACTTCGGTGCCATGGCTTCGTACATGGCTTTGGTCTCCTCGTCGAGGAACTGCCGCTCCTGCTTCCAGCCCGTATAATAGGCCATCGTGAGGACCTTGCGCTTCTTGCTGTAGTCGAGACCTCCCGCATCGTATTCGCCATTGCTGAATACCTCCCGCACCTCCTTGTCGTTCGCGATGTCATATTCAACGATGGCGCTCTTATCCCTTCCGTTCAGGTTCGTATTCACGAACAGGTTCTTGTTATCGAAGGTGAAGAACAGTGGACTGAAGTCATCCTTGAAATCCGTGACCTTGATGGGTTCGAAGGGATCGTTCTCGGTGGCTCGATGGTACAGTGTGGTGGTCACCCCGTCGGTAATGGTGGCCAGCCGGATCACGCCGGCATGGTCGGTCTGCCAACTCTGGAAATTCCGGCTGTTGTCGACCAGTTGTTTGCGTTCCCCGGTCTCGACATTGATCAGATATGGGTCGAAGACCTCCGGGTTCCGTTCGTTCATCTGAACGATGATGTGCTTTTCCATGCCTTCGATGTTGTGCAGGTCGTCCAACGTACCGGCCCGCACCCCTTGCTCCGGTGTCAATGCTTTTGCATCACTGCCATCGATGGCCGCGCTGAACACGATGTAGTTCTCGTCGCCATTGATGTCCCGGCTGTAGATGATGCGATCGCCCTTCCAGAAGTATCCGCCAATGTCACGGATCGTGTCCTTGGTCACTTGGGTCTCTTCCCCAGTGGCCATGTTCCGCACGAAGATGTTCATCCGGTCCATCCAGGGAGCCCGATAGCTGATGTGCGTACCGTCAGGAGAGACGCGAAAGGAGGCTTTTTCCGGGTTCTTGAAGAAGAGTTCCATGTCGATCCGGGGAGGCGGAGCTTCCGCGGTCTGTTCGTCGGTAGAGGCTTGTTCCGCGCAGCCTTGGACGAGCGTGCCGAGCATCATGGCGGCCAATGCGTAGGGGAGATGTTTCATGGTGTTGAGCGTTCGCGTGCAAAGGTGCACACCCGTGACGAATGGTTGGACCACTGATCCACCAACCGTTGGATCTAAGGATGGACCGTTGCGATCGGGTATGAACGGAAGATCACCTCCGGAAGCGGGTTATCACCACATTGCGGCCGGCTTCAATGCGATCTTCCTCCGGATAGCTCCCCCGCAGATCCTTTTCCACTTCTTCCAGGCCTACCAGCGCAGCTCCTGCATCCACCAACACGACCGTGCTCCTGACACCGGGGTCGATGCTTAGCTGGGATCGATCGGCCAGCGGAAGGATACCGATCCGGGCCAAGTCCTTGTCAAGCTCTTCCGGTTCTTCGAACAGCTCCGGGTCGGTGTGCCACGCATAGGTGTATTTGTACCAATGAGGGACGATGAGCACTTGACCATCCTGCTTGGCCATGGTCTGAGACACCGCCACGACCAGGGAGGGCTGGTACTCGGAGGGTCGGTCGGGAGAGAACGTAATGGCCATACCCAGAATGCCGGCCATCGGTAATGCGATGCGTGCCCACGTCCATGAGAAGGCGTTGTTCAAGGCAAAGGACACGAGCATGAAGAACCCGGGAGCAGCAAAAGAGAGGTAACGGTCCAGGAATACCGGCACCCATTGAGAGACCAGAAAAAGCAGGGGCAGGGGCAGGAGACCCCATATCAGGCCCAGCATGTACCCATCGGACCTCGTTCGGGAGCGCGCCACCGTGAGAACAGCAACGCCCAGGAACACCACGGCAGTAACAGGCGCGTTCGAGAAGCGCCACACCATGTTGTACATCTCCTCGGGCTCAGGTACCGTCAGCCACGTGCCTTGACCGATACTTGAGGTCGCACGTTCAAGGAATATGAGCCCATAGGGAAGGTACGACAGACAGGTGGCGAGGAATACCTTGAGGAACATCCTCCTTGCCGGATGGAGCGAAGGAAGCAACAGGACCGCAAGCGCTTGGATGCCGATGATCAACCACCCGAAGAAATGGGTGTAGACCAGCATGATGTTCAGGAGGATCGCCCATCCAATGGTCCGTGCCCCGATGGTAGCTTGGTGCGCTGCTCCAAGAGCATGGCGGACCACCTGCCATATGGTTGCCGCTCCGAGGAGCTGAAGCAGGGAGTACGCCCTCACCTCATGGGCAAAGCCCTGTTCAAAGGAACTGAAGGTGAACAACAGGGCGGCTGTCCATCCGATACGCATGTTCCCCATGCGAGCGGCGGTCAGGAACAGTGGCCAGACGGTGAGCGCACTGGCCATTGCGGAAGGAAGCCGCAACCATGCCGCATCATGGCCGGCCACGGGCAGCCAGCACTTGATCAGGAGGAAGTAGAGCGGTGGGTTGTTCTCCGAACGGAGCATTTCCCAAAGGGCGGTGAGCGAACGGTGTGCCTGGAATACGGTGAACGGCTCATCATGGGCCAGCTCGTTCAGGCCAATGAACAGGAAACGGACGACCGCGTTCAGTAACACCAATGCCATGATGGACAGGTGTACTGGTGAAAGCCACTTCATACGCGGCGGTGCATCAAGAAATGCGGGCCTATTCCAGCGATGTCGAAGGGCTCACCACGGGTCTGCATTCCAAGTCCAAGGTAAAAGCCTTTCGCCACCTCGCGCGCATTGCACCAAAGCAGGTCCGCCTTGCGCGAACCCAAATGGTCGATGGCGAACTCCATCATCCGTGCGCCGATCTTCCTACCTCGATGTTCGGGATGAACGGCCATTCCTCTCAGTCTGAATTGGATCCACCCGGTGAGCTCGGGGTGTCGTTCCTTGTAGAACGAGGCGATCCCTACGAGCCGTTCCCCAGAGAACGCACCAAGATGGAATCCATCCGGGTCGCGGTCGTTGGGATAGTCACAATCCGCCAGTGTACCATGCGGGCGCAGGACCAGGTGGCGCAGTTCCCAAGTATCCTTGGCCGGGATGAACTGTATCCTCATCGGGAGGCGGTCCACAAATTAGGGCCAAGCGCATATGCCGCGCCAGTCCCTAGGGCGCGATAACGAACCGCAGCGGGGACCGAAGGTCATCAACCAGGCGAGCAAGATAGAGGCCAGGGGCAAGCCCACTGACGGACACTGCCTCTTGGAACGATCTCCTGAACAGCTTCCGTCCCGCACGATCGAACACCTCGATGTCAAGCCCCGACGGTTCGTCCGGGACCAATAGCCGACCTTCCTGGTCGAAGCGGATCCCGATCGTTCCGCTGCTCGCGTTCATGTGCACCGCAGTTGCCACGGAACCGAAAAGGTCCAGGGTGTTCTGAGCACAACGTTGCCCCAAGGAAGCACCGAGGGTATCGCTGAAGATGTAGTGGATACCGCCATAGATCCGGGACATGGCTGCCTCCTCAGCGCACGCCTCGAAACTGTTGAAACCCCTCGGACCACCGAACTGCCCGCCATGCGTGCTGTCCGTAAATGCGAACCCGGGACCGAGCAGGTCGGTCATCACGTGGGCCCAGGCGTGGCTTTGTGTGGAATGTCCGGAAACATACTCCGGGAACGGAGGGGTGGGTACAGCCGGGTCCCAATCCGGATCGATGTGCAGATTCACGTATGTAATGGGCCTTAACAGGTTGTCCCTATACTTGGTCCTCCAACCTGCAATGAAGGCCTCCGAGACAGCCATGCCGCACTGTGCCAGTGCCAGGACCGAGGTGGCCAGATCGTGGTTTTCCTCGCGCAGGACCTGAGCGGTCATGGTCAACGAGTGGGCGGGTGGGGTGATGTGCACATCGTTCCAATACTCGGCAATGGTCAGTTCCTGAGGCGTGAGCGCATTGACCACGTTGTAGACCTGAAGCGCGGCGTCGTAGAGTACCGATCCGGGAAGGTCCGAACAGGCTGGTGCAGCTGGTGGCAGGTTGGCGGTCGTGGTATCGGCCAGGATGAACGGTCTGCTGTTACCCCAATCGGGTTGCAGTGCCGGCTCACCTTGTTCCGGGACCCAAAGGCACGGACCTGCAGGAGGCACATAGCTACCGGGGAAATTGTCGAATTGACATCCGTAGCGCCCGTCGGTGCGGGCATAGTCCAGCACGGACTGCGCGACGGCCTGTCCATGTGCCACGGAACGAACGAAGACCATGGCGGGGACCTGTGTGGAGTGGACCGCATCAAAGCTGTTCCGCAGGGCATAAAGCGAATCGCGCATGGCCGGGATCATCTGTACGTACATGCTGTCAAGAACGATGGACATGGCATGCAAGGCCACGCTGGGCCAGTGCAGGTCAGGTCCACCCGTTGGTTCCGGAAAGCTCGGCGCATCCGGCAACAGCGGGCCCAGGGAAGCCCTGCCGGGGATCCCTGGTCGCACGGCTTCGTAAAGCGCCAGCCCCATGTAGCCGTACATCCGAGCAGCTACCGGTGGAGTGCTGCCCTCTGATGTGCGAACGACCTCCAGGGTGAAGCGATAGAACGAATGAGCTGCATCTCCTGAATACTGGTCCGCGTTCTGCGACCTGCACAGGACCGGTACCGATCCGATCGAGAACGCCAGCAGGACAATTCGGTGGTACATCCTGTCAAAACTAGGGCATGATCTCTACAGCCCGGTGTTCCCCGACAGATCGGCTTCCAGGGCTCCAACAAGCGAACGGGCTTGTTCCAGCAGCACCGTACCGTTCCGGTCGCAATCCGGACCGGTTGGCGACGCGGAACAGAGCACCGCGGTATCGCGATGCGCCACGAGCCACACGCGCACGAACCGGTCGCACGAAGCGCCTGGACGTGTGCGCAGATCGGCGCCATAGTCATCGACCGCCGCAAAAGCAATGCGATGTAGACGACCCGTGCCGATCAATGGGATCCGGAGAGCGGAGCTCCTGGCCATCAGTTCCCAACGGGCATCGGCCCCCAACGGGGTTGCCGAACGCTCCGGGATGGCAACGGCTGCGAGCGATGCATAACCGAGCACCAGGTATCCGATCCAGCGACCAATGGTCAAGTGGAACCCGTTCGGGGTGCGGTTAGCGGCCCGAGCGAGCGACCATGCCAAAAGTGCTGCCAGGGAACCGGAGGCTATTCCGACCAACAAGCCCCAGGATAACCTCTCGTTCAAGGTCCAATTGGCGACCACCAGCGTTCCCGGTTGTTGCAGCACATAACCATGTCTCCAGATCGTTTCCGATGCATCGACCGGTCCCATGGTCCAGGCCACCGCCCCTACCACGAGACGTATGAGCACCAACAACAGAACTGCGCCCAGCATGAAATGCAGGGCTGACCGGGTATTGTCGTCCAGCAGCGGCCGATCCTGCACGTGGCGGACTATTTGATGTACCGAAGATCCTGGCCGCTTTTGATGCTGCGCAGCGAAGCGAATATCAGCTCGATCACATGCTCCACATCCTGTCGATGTACGGTCTCCACGGTCGTGTGCATGTAGCGCAAGGGCAGACTGATCAGGGCTGATGGCACACCTGCGGCACCGTAGGCAAAGGCATCAGTGTCGGTGCCCGTGGCGCGGCTGGCTGCAAGGCGCTGGAAGGGGATCTTGGACTTCTCCGCCGTGGCGACGATCTGCTTGAGCAAGGTGTTGTGGACCGCAGGGGCATAGCTCAGCACGGGTCCTTTTCCACAGGCGATATCGCCGCTTTGCACCTTGTTCATCATGGGGGTCTGGGTATCGTGCGTGACATCCGTGACGATCGCCAGGTCCGGTCGGATCCGCTCCACGATCATTTCCGCCCCGCGCAGGCCCACCTCCTCCTGGACCGAATTGGTCACATACAAGCCGAAAGGCAACTTCACCTTCCTTTCCTTCAGCAGGCGCGCCACCTCGGCGATCATGAAGCCTCCCATCCGATTGTCCAGCGCGCGTCCAACGAAGTGCTTGCCGTTCAGCACCATGAACTCATCCTCGTAGGTGATCACGCAACCCACGTGCACACCGAGCTTCTCGACCTCCTCCTTGCTCGAACAACCGCAATCCAGGAAGATATTGTCCAGCGCCGGGGCCACTTCGGTCTTGGCATTTCGCACGTGTATGGCAGGCCAGCCGAACACGGCTCGAACGATCCCTTTTTCGGTATGGATGTTCACACGTTTGCTCGGTGCGATCTGGTGGTCGCTGCCGCCGTTCCGTTTCACATAAATGAAACCTTCCTTGGTGATGTAATGAACGAACCAGCTGATCTCGTCCGCATGGGCCTCGATCACCACCTTGTACTTCGCATCCGGGTTGATCACACCTACAGCGGTGCCATACACATCGGTGATCCGATCATCGATGTACGGCTTCAAGTAGTCCAGCCAGATCCGCTGACCGGATGATTCGAAGCCCGTGGGCGAGGCATTGTTCAGGTAGGCCCTCAGGAACTCCATCGAACGTTCGTTGAGGATGCTCTTCTCTTTGGATCTGCTGCTTGGTCTCTTCTTGGCCATGGTCTGTTCTGCGGTTCGATCGGGTCGCGAAGTTAGTCCTGATGGTAAGGGGAGAACCCTTTCATGGCTTTGCCGTATGAACAGCGCCTTCGGGCTCGAAACGGAACGCTATGATCGATCGATCCACATGGCTCATTGGCTGCATGCTGAACGGCATTTTGGTCTGTGCACAGGGCAACATTCCCTTTGACAAGGACCACATACAGGACCCTGTGGCCTTGGGCGCGGCTTTGGGCGCCATGCGGCAGGCCGACAAGCACAGCGAGAACGGTGGAAAGGAATACGCCCTGGCCCTGCCTTTATATGAGCAGGCCTTGCAGGTGAACCCGAACAATGCCGAGCTCCAGGTGAAGGTCGGTCTGTGCCATCTCAATGGAAAGCGGCGACAACTATCGCTTCCTCATTTCGAGCAGGCTGCTGCTTTGGCCCCGGAACTGCCACGGGTACATTTTCTGCTGGGTATGGCCTATCAGCTCAACGCGCGATGGGATGAAGCGATCTCCTCCTTTGAGGCACACAAGGCCTCACAAAAAGGGATCCCCGACCTGAACGTGCTCTATAACATGGGGGACAAACACATCAAGGAGTGCCTGAACGGCAAGGCCTTGATGGCCCAGACCGGAACGGCGGAAGTGGCCCCCATGGGACCCGAGATCAACTCGGACGAGGCCGATCATGGCGTGTTGCTCACCGCGGATGGATCCACCCTGCTGTTCACCTCACGGCGCGCGAACACAACCGGAGGTAAATTGAACAAGGCGACGAACGAGTACTTCGAGGACATTTATGTCTCCTCTCGTACGGGTGGGGGTTGGTCCAATGCCGTGCCTTTGCCTCCTCCGGTGAACTCCAAGGTGAACGATGCCTCGGTCGGTCTGTTCAATGACGGACGCACCATGATCCTCTATCGCGATGTGAAGGGAGCAGGGGATCTTTATGAGACACGGCGCATAGGGGATTCATGGACCGAACCGACCCCGTTGGGGCAACACATCAATAGCCGCTTTCACGAATCCAGTGCCTGGTTCAGTTTCGATAGGCAATGGCTCTACTTTGTGAGCGACAGACCGGAGGAGGGACTTGGCGGTCAGGACATCTACCGAAGCCGCTGGGACCCGATCAGCAAGGATTGGGGCAGGGCCGAGAACCTGGGGCCTGATGTGAACACTGCATGGGATGAGGATGGGGTCTTCATCCATCCCGATGGGAAGACGCTGTACTTCAGCAGCAAGGGACACAATTCAATGGGAGGTTTCGATGTCTTCCGCACCACCCTGGAGAACGGCCGATGGAGCAAGCCCGAGAACATGGGTTGGCCGATCAATTCGCCTGATGACGACCTGTTCTTCGTCATGACCGCCAATGGGCAGAAAGGCTACTTCAGTTCATTCCGCGCCGATGGGATGGGCGAGGATGATATCTACGAGGTGACCTTCCATGCGGAAGCGCAGGACCTGGAAACTGCGTCCATGGCTGCCACAGCGGTCCCGGAGCCTTCCGTGCATAGTGGTACGGTGCTGATTAAGGGCTCCGTGCGGACACCTGGGTCCAATGGCCTAGCCGCGAACATCGACCTGATGCAGATCGAGGATGCCTCATTGACGGCAAGCTTCCAGAGCGATGCCGAGACCGGGGAGTTCATCGTGGCGGTCCCGGGAGGGACCGAGTACGCCATGCATGTGCGTGCCGACGGCTACCTCTTCCATTCAGAGAACATCCATGTACCCTTGGGCGGATCAGGCCTGGAACTGACCATGGAGATCTCCTTGCAACCCATTCGGTCGGGCCATCAGGAGGTCCTGCGAAATGTGTTCTTCGACGTCGACAAAAGCGACCTGGGACCTGGGTCCAAGGCAGAATTGGAGCGCTTGGAGCAATTGCTGAAGGAGAACCCGTCTATTCGACTGGAGGTCTCGGGACACACGGACGACGATGGCAGCGCCCGGCACAACCTGGAACTTTCCCAGGCGCGTGCACAGGCGGTGGTCGATCACTTGATCGCAGCGGGGATCGACAGCCACAGGCTTGAAGCTAAAGGGTATGGGTCCGCGGAGCCGATCGCAGCGAACGACACGGCGGAGAACAAGGCGCGCAACCGGCGCACGGCCATACGCATCCTGGCGCAATAGATCAGGGCCTGATCAGTCGCACCGCGTTTTGGCCCAGCAACAGCATGTAGCAGCCTGCAGGGTGGGGTCGTAGATCGACCAACAGGCGTCCATTCTCCGGTCGGTATGTGCGAAGCTCGCGGCCCAGCAGATCGATCGTCCGTGCCTTACCGATGAACGTCGGGGCCAGCTCCACTGCGTACAGACCATCGTTCGAGAGCGTTCTGATCGTAACGTTGGCTGCGGCATCGTCTACCGACACGCCCAGGTCCAGACAGAATCCGGTGCTTTCCTCCGCGTCGAAGTCACCCCCGCTGGCCAGCAAGGCCTGACCCACGTGCATCAACACGTAGTTCCCATTGCCCACATCGCAACACATGCCATCCCCGAACGCATCGTGCATGGTCAAGGTATAGCAGCCATGGGGCAGACAGATCGGAACGGTGATGCTTGAGGCTGCCGAAGAGCCTGCGTAGGGGCCGCCCGAAGCGACCAGGGCGCCGCCATTAGCCTGGTGGATCGACCAGGATGTTTCGCCCGGGTAGTTATCGAACACCAGCTGCATCTCCAGTTCCGCATTCATGACCGTGACATCGATCGGCACACTGATCATGTCCTGACCATATGCGTTTCCCACCGTGAGCGTTGCGGTGTATTGTCCGTCGGCTGCGTAGGCTACGACCGGTGCGGCATCCGTACTCGATGTTGGGATTCCTCCCGGGAACTGCCAATCCCAGGAAGGATATGCTCCTTGCGAAAGGTCGTTGAAGGATACGGTGCCTGGCCCACACAGCTCCGTTATTCCATGACCGATGGCCGCGACCGGAGGTGAATTGGGTGCAGTGTAGAACGGGCTGCGCCAGATCCCACGGCCATACGTAGCTGCGTAAATGGTTTGTTCCGCCGTGTCCAGTTCCAGTTCGGTCACCATGATCCGGGGAAGGCCTCCACTGAATTCCTGCCAGGTGCTGAGCTGGTCATCCGTGTACCATACACCCAGGTCGGTACCCACGTAGATGCCATTATTGCCGCCGGTGAGCGCCAGTGTATTGATGGGCAGATTGGGAAGTCCACTGCTCCGATCCACCCACGTGTTCCCGGTGTCGGTGCTCATGTACACCTTGTGCCCTTCCAGAAAACCGGAAAGGCCCACCCAGATCACAGCGGGGTCGTTCGGGTCGATCGCAACCGCTGTGATGTCCAGGTCAGGGAGGCCCGGACCGATGAACGACCATGTTGCTCCTCCATCCGTGCTGCGTCGCGTCCAAGCCCGGTTCCCGTAGACCATGATGTCCGGTTGGCTGCTGGAAATGGCCAGGTGCGTGACCGGTACTTGGGGGTTGAAGAAGGTGAACTGCGCCCAGGTATCCCCCCGGTCAGTGGTCATCCAGAGATTCCGATAACCAGCGAACAAGGTCAAGGGATCATTGGGATGCATCACGTAGGGCATCACCCAACCGGCCTCCTCGCTGATGCTGTTGCTGACCGGCCCGAACGTCTGTCCGCCATCCAGCGAGCGGAAGATGCCACCATTCTGTTGGCATGCGAACAGGATCTGATCATCGGAGGGGTCCACGATCGCTTCCATGCCGTCCGAGCCGAGCACATGGGTCCGGGTTCCGTTCTCCAGCAGGTCCGAACCATTGTCCTGGGTCCCTACCAGGACCCTGTCATTGTTCAAGAGATCCACGGCCAGCCGATAGCACTGCCCGATGGACAGATCGGCGCTCAGGTCGATCCAGCTGTTGGCCCCGGTGTCGCTGCGATAAAGTCCACCGTCCGAGCCGCAGAACAAGCTTCCATTGATCACTTCCAGGGCATGGATGTCGGCGTGGGTATATCCCCAGTTGGTGGCAGGCCAATACCAGAAGCTCTTGACCTGCCAGGTGCTTCCTCCGTTGCTGCTCTTCCACACGTTGATGCCTCCAGCGTAAAGGATATCGGGATCGACAGGGTCCACGGCCAGGGCCATGTCATACCAACACTGTCCACCCACGTCGCTGCCGCTTTGTTGGTATCCGAAAATGTTCGGGGTGGTGGAGCGGGTGGTGAACGTGAGCCCTCCATCAGTACTTCGATAAAGACCACGAAAGCCGTTGTTGTCCGAGCGGCCGCAAAGGGCATAGACCATTTGCGGGTCGGCGGCGGAGACAGCCAGATGCATCCGTTCCACCTGGACATCCGGGGGCAAGCCGGGTGCTCCGCTTTGGAAGGTGGCGCCTCCATCCGTGCTTCTGAAGTAAGCCGTCCCGCACGCATGAACAATAGTCGGATCATCCGGCTTGAACTCCACATCGTAGAAGGATCCCTCGGCCACGCGCTCCCATGATGAGGCACCGTCCGTGCTTCGCCAGAGCCCGTTGTTCGCTGCACAGAACAGCATGTTCGGATCAGCCGGGTGCATCAACAAACGCCGCGTGGTGCGCACCTGGTGGGTGCTCCAACTGAGCCCCGTGATGGTCCACGTGGCACCTCCGTCCGCGCTTTTGACGACCCCAAGGCTGTAGGTGTCCCCCCCGAAACCATCGCCCGTAGAGGCATATAACACGCCCGAATTCATGGGGTCTACGGCGATCCCGGTCACTCCCACTGCAGCAAGGTCGTCGAAGAGCGGCACCCAATCCTGGCCATAATTGCTGCTCTTCCAAACACCGCTTGAAGGGGTGCCGATGTAAAGGGTCTGCGCATCACTCGGGTCGGCGACCACCACGTTCACTCGTCCATTGCCAGGGGTGTAACTGGTCGAATTCCAGGCGGAGGGACCGAATTCCATCCACAAGCCGCTCTTGGTCGTTCCAACTGGTCCCCGTTCGCGGAGTTCGGCAAACGTTCGTTCGAAGGCACCCAGGTCGGTGCGCCCGGTGTTCCGGTCCAACCTTCCATTGGTGTACCAAAGGAGCCGCTCCATGGCCTTTTGGCCCTTTCCCTTGATGCCTTCCTGCCCCAACGTTTGCTCCCGGAATGCGTTCCTCACCTCATCCATTGAACGCGTGGGATCGTGAAGCCTGCCGACCCATTCCTGAGCCTGTAACGGTCTCGGAAGCATGGCCGATGCCATCATGACCAAGGGAAGAAGGATCTGACAGCGCATATTCAAATCTACGCGGATGCCATGTCCTGTTCAAGGCGCCGGTACATTTGCCGGGGCGATGCTGGAACAGGATCCGGTCGAATTGATCGCCACGGGTGACGGGTCGTTCACCGTGCGTGGAAGGTCTTGGAACGCCTGCTACCATTCCCAGCATGGTGCCCTCACCGAGTCCCGCCACGTGTTCATCCGTCACGGATTGGACGCCTGCCCTAGGCCGCGCATCCATGTCCTGGAGGTCGGGTTCGGGACCGGCTTGAACGCTCTGTTGACGTTGGAGCAAGCCTTGAAGCGCAGTTTGAGGATCCGATATACGGCTTTGGAGCCCAACCCGCTGCCAGAGGCTGTGATACAACAACTGGCCTATGGTATGTTGATGACCGAACCGGATAGGGCTGAAGGCTTCCTGTGTGCCATGCATAGGGGCGATCGTGGTCGATTGCCCGGGTGTTTCGAATTCGAGCTGCTTCACCAACGCGTACAAGAGCTGCCGTTGATGGAACCGGTCGATGTGGTCTATTTCGACGCATTCGCTCCTTCCACGCAGCCCGAAATGTGGTCCGCCGACATTTTTCGGATCCTTTATTCTGCCCTTGTTCCCGGCGGTCACCTGGTGACCTTCTGTTCCAAAGGCCAGGTACGACGGGACCTTCAAGCCATCGGGTTCGAGGTGGAGCGGCTGCCTGGTCCTCCGGGCAAGCGTGAAATGCTGCGTGCCAGGCGGCCCGGGGAATGAGCTATCCGTTCAATGTACGTGTCTACGGTGTGCTGGTGCATGAAGGCAGCGTATTGGTCACGGATGAACTGATCAGGGGGATGCCTGTGACCAAGTTCCCAGGAGGTGGGCTTGAATACGGGGAAGGCACCCGGGATTGCCTTCGGAGGGAGCTGCTGGAGGAGCTCGACGTGGATGCGCACATCACGGCGCATCTCTATACCACCGATGTGTTCCAGCGTTCCGCCTTTCACAATGGGCAGGTCCAGGTCCTCAGTGTGTACTATCGGTTCGAGGTGGATGCCCAAAGCATGCGCAGGCTGCTCAACGGTGGACCGTTGAAGGGGGAGGAGGTGATCCGGTGGGTCCGGTTGGACCCTTCGTTGGAGGATGAGCTGACCCTCCCGCTGGATCGTCGGGTATGGCGCTTGCTCACACACCCAACCGGCGAATGACCGATCGTTCGACCAATTCGACGAGCTCTTCAGGTTCGAAGGTCCGCCAGGGGATGTCGTTCATCGAACCCCCGCTTACGAAGAAGCGATCGATGTCCGCAGCAGCCAGATCGTGAAGGACATGTGCCCGGAAGCCCAGCAAGGCGATCCAACCACCCTGTTCCTCGACCTCCTCCCACCACTCTTCGTAATAGCTGTCCGTGTCCGAGTGGAAATTCAGGACGTTCTCACCTATCAGGATGAACTTCTTGAGCCCTTCCGCCATCAGCAGCTCAATGACCTCGCGCTTCAGGAACATGATGTCGTTGTGCAGCAGATCGTTCCATTCACCGATCAGCTCGATGATGGCCGTGCCGCTGGCCGGATCCGCATACAGGATCTTCAAATAGAGCGTTTGCGAACCGAAGGCATCCCATTGCGGATGGATGACATGATCGTACACGGCGTGACCGAATTCGAACTCGCTGTGCTCCACACCATAGAACGGCGAAGCGGGGTCCTCCTCGGAAGCGTACAGGTGCCGCCAGTTCCAGAAGGGTTCGATCGTGTGCATCAGCCTCGCTGTTCCTTGTTCCCTGATGCGTTCAGCGCGCCTCTGACGCTGCCATGCTTTCGGAGCAGCTCATTGGCCTCCTGGTAGTCCACGCCCAGCTGGTCCATCACCATCCGGGTTCCGCGATCGATCAGTTTGTCGTTGCTCAACTGCATGTCCACCATCCGGTTGCCAATGACGCGCCCCAGCCGGATCATGGTCGCGGTGCTGATCATGTTCAGCACCAGCTTCTGTGCAGTACCGCTCTTCATCCTTGTGCTGCCGGTGACGAACTCAGGTCCCACGACCACCACGATCGGATACTGCGCGGCCACAGCGACCGGGCTCCCCGGATTGCAGGTGACGCATCCGGTGAGGATCCCTCGCTCATTGCATCGTTCCAGTGCGCCGACGACGTAAGGGGTCGTACCGCTCGCAGCTATACCGATGACTGTGTCATCCGAGCCGATCGCGTGCTCTTGCAGGTCCTTCCAGCCCTGTTCCCGGTCATCTTCGGCGAACTCGACCGCCTTGCGGATGGCCGGGTCCCCTCCGGCGATCAAGCCGATGACCATGCCATGTGGAACGCCGTACGTGGGTGGACATTCGCTGGCATCCACGATGCCCAGTCTGCCACTGGTACCGGCCCCGATGTAGAACAGGCGACCGCCACGCTCCATCCTTTCCACGATGCGTTCCACCAAGACTTCGATGTTCGGGAGCTCGCGTTCCACCGCCTTGGGCACCTCGTGGTCCTCCGTGTTGATGTGGGCGAGGAGCTCATTGACGCTCATCCGCTCCAGATGGTCGTAACGCGAGGCTTGTTCAGTGATACGTTCCATTCGTGTCGGTGGTGCAAAGAAAAGGGCCGCCCGGAGGCGACCCTTCTGCTTTGTTCCTGTGATCGCCCTATTCCAGGACGAACATCCTGGTCAAGGCACCTTGTTCAAAGGTCAACTGCACCAGGTAAGCACCTGCTTCCAGTCCCTTGCGTTCGAGCACGAAGCGATCGGCGTTCACACCTCCCTGGCGCACACGGCGACCGTTGATGTCGAAGATCGTGTAACCCACGATCACCGCTTCTTCGCTGACGATTGTGACCAGGTCGGTCGCAGGTGTCGGGAAGATGGAAATGCCCAACGCCACTGGATCGTTCTCCTCGATCGAGTTGACGATACCCATGCACTCGCAGTTGGCATTCCACGTGTCATTGATCGTGTTCGGATCCATGTCGTCACAAGGCCATCCTGGCAGAGCAGGACCATTGTCCACTCCCAAACAATCCGGGACCGGTGGGGCATTGCATGGTCCGAGTTGAAGGGCACAAACGATCCGTGGGTTCATATAGCCCATGATCGTATCGATGTACGCACGACCCTTGGATGGCATCATGTCCGGATTGCTGGCGAGGCTGGCTTGATGCGCGGTCACACCGGGAGCCACCTCGACTTGTGCGATGGGGGACATGGGATCCCACCATTGCCATGGGCTGGCTTCATCCAAAGCAGGGGCGGGCCAGCGCGGGCGAACAACGGGGAACAGCCCTTCCGGCATGCTGTTGATGGTCACACCATCAATGGTCTGACCGTATAGCGCCCGGGCAGCATCCGTGAACGGATCGCCACCAAGCATGTTAACGAAAGGGTTGTTATTGCCATATGCGGTTGCCAGACTGCAGACCATGTTCGATCCCTGGACCGGAACGACCGGACCACCAGTGGTCGGTACGATAACGATACCCTCCGTAAAGGGCGCAAAGGGGTCGAACACCGTGTGGAAGGAGACCATGGGTGCATCGCCAGGTGCCAACCAACTCGTATCCGCAAGCGCACCACCCAGGTTCACACAGAAGTGGGCATCATGGTCGAAGCCATTGTCGCGATACAAGGTCAGCAGACCGTTCAATCCATCCAGGTTCCCGACCAAGGTGGTGTCGATGTAGCTCACGTTCGGGTCGAAAGGGTCCGGACGGAACTTCTCGATGAATAGCTCCGCTGGATCATCCAGGGTGACCTGCGCCTGAGCGATGTAACCGCCCGTGCCTTCGCCTAACAGGACGATCTTGTTCGGATCGATGGCGTAGCTGTTCACACCGGCAGCATCGGCTTTCAAGGTCCGGAGGCACTGACGGACATCGTGCACAGCCCGATAGATCGCGTTCAGCAATTGTCCGCGCCGCTCCTCTTCAGTAGCGGCCAGGGGGTTCCATCCGTGGCGGTAGGCCATGCTCACGGCCACGTAGCCGCGCTTGGCCATCTGTTTGCAGATCTCCACGGCACAACTGTCCGTCTTGGTACCGTTCGGGCTGCCGTTCAGGGGGGGGGGCAGGGCGTTCCCCGTATGGATGTATAGTACAACCGGACGCGCGGACACGGTGTCAACGAATTGGTCCGGTTCGTAGATATCCATCCGCATGTTGCGCACCTTCACCACGGTGCTGTTGTCCATGGGGTCGAAGAACTCCGGTGGGATGGGCTGTTGCGTGGAGACCAGGGTCTGCAACTGCTGGATCTCTGCCGGAGCGTTCGGGTCCTGCGGGTTCGAGGGGGGCATGAAATCAATGTTCACCCCATAGATCACGTCCGAGGTGATCATGACGTCCGCATCCGTGAAGACCTCCTCCAAGTATCGCTGCTGCGCAAGCATCGGAAGAGCGGCCCCACAGAAAAGAAGGCTGAGTAGTTGTGTTTTTCTCATGGATCGGTTTTTCTGTCGGCGAAAGGTAGTACAGGTCATGTGCTCCCCGACGATCGGGGGATGGCCATAGGATCGGTCAGCGCCGATCCAATTCGTAGATGAGCTGCAGGTAGGCCAGCCTTCCCACGAAAGGCCCACCATAGACCATGAGGACGCTGTTGTTCCACATGCGCTCCAGTTTCTCATCCGAGGGAACGTCTTGATCGAACAGGGGTACGATGCCGAACAGGTTGCTGCAACCCACCTTCACCGTGGTATTGGCCTTCGGGAACTTCACGTTCACCTGGGCATCCACCATGTCGTAGGTCGGAATGGAACCGGTGAACTGAGGCGAACCTTCGAACAGGAACCCTTCAATGAACTTGTAGTTCACGCCGAAACCCAGGTTCTGCTTGTCGGTCCAGGGGATGCGCATATCATGACCCGTGATACCGATGTTGAATTTGTTCTCCGGCGTGTTGAAAGCCGGGATGATCGGATCGTCCGAGCCGGCCACCAATTGGTTCCAGGAGTAGTTCAGCGAATAGGTGGTGCGCTTGCGGTAGTAGTTCCCACCGATATTGAATCCCTGTGTGCGCACCACGCTGCTGGAGTTCGTAGCCACCCGGTACACCTGCAGGTTCCTGGGCAACGCGTTCTCGAAGATCGCGCTGATGCCGATGACGTAGCCGATGAAATCCGTGTACCAGCTATGGTAGGCCCCCAGGTCCAGGAAGAACTTCTCCTTGATGGTCCCCCGGTAACCGGCCTCCAGCGTACGGACCTGCTCTGGGCGGATGCGGTCCACGTTGAAGTACTCCAACTTGGATAGGCCTGTCTGAAGACTGGGCGTGGATCGGTATGCGTTGAAGGATTCGATGGTGATGAGGCTGTCCTGGCCTTCCTCGAACTGCCCGTCGATGTTCCCCAGCAGGATGGCCCTGCCTACGTTGTAATACAGGTACTGGTCCGCCAGGGTGGGGTTCCGGATGGCGCTACTGAACGAGAGCCGGACCACGTGTTCGGGAGAGGGGGTCCAAACAGCCGAGAGAGCAGGGGAGAACAGGTGCTTGAAGTTCTGGTTCTTGTCCATGCGCAAGGTGGCCGTGGTCTTCAGCTTGTTGTCGAGGAAGGGCTTCTCCAGGCCCGCGTACACCCCATACTCCCAGTTCTTGATCTTCACGTCACCGGTATCGCGGAAGATGGTGCCCGCACTGTTCGGCCGGTAAAGCCGCACGGAACCTCCAGTGACCACCTCGGCGAACTTGGGCTTGAAGCGATACTCACCCATGCCATGGTACAGGGCCGAGCGATCGAAGAACAAGGAACCACCGTCAGTGAAACGCTTTCCGCGTATTTCGTCCAATTTCTCGTTGAAGCGATCGGTGCCGACCACATAGGCCGGGTCGAGCAGGGTCGTGTTCAGGCTGTTCACGCTGTCCATCACCATCTGGTGGTACTGCATGAACAGTTCGTTGTTCTCGTTCACGAAATCGGTCAGGTAGGCGTCGTACGCTTCAGCCGTGTTGATCCCAGCCGCCTGGGCTTCCGCGATCGTGAGAAAGTCCGGTTGGGTCGTGTTCAACAGACCATTCGGGTTGCTCGACGTGCCGATCCAGTTCTGCCACAGCGTGAAATAGCGGATATTCCATTCCCGCGTGGTCCCGCTGGCCTCCTGCAGGCGCACGCCCGTGGTGAAGATGTCGTAGGTGTCACCGGCATCCTCATGGGTCACATAGGCTCGCGCGAACCATGTGCCTTCTTGACCCACCCCTAACTGATGTTGAAAGAATTTGATGTTCTCTAGGCGGTATCTATTGTCTCCTTGGTAGACTGTACTGCCTGTACTGAAGTTGTGCGTTTGGTAGAGAACAATAGGCGCCTTCGACTTAAGACTATCGGTCAGGAAGAAGTATATCGAAGCACTTGCCTTCAAATTAGTTGTACCGTAGTCCACCAGATCGATCTCCCGATATCCGGGCCGCAGGAACAGACCGAGCCCCGGATATTCCCTTCGGCTTTGCATCGTCAGGCTGAAGTCGTTGTTGACCGTGGTATTCTCGTCCCCATAGCTGTTCACGGCATCGTACCGGCCCGGGTTGTCGATCCCTGTGGGGGAGTTGATCGTGGCACTGTAGTCTTCTGCGTACCAGTCCTCGGCGCGCATAGTGAAGATGTTGAACTTATACGCAAAGCGCTTCTTGCCGTGGCGATTCTTGAGCACTTCAGCCCAGCGAACGGCACCCTCCAGTAATCCGCGTTCGCCTCCCTTTACGCTGACGCTCAGTCCAGGGAAGAGCCAGGGGGTCTTGGTGGTCATGTTGATGACCCCATTGAAGGCCCCCGGCCCGAAGTAGGCTGTGCTGGCGCCCGCGATCACGTCCACCTTCATCACGTCCAGATCGCTTGCTCCCAGGAAGTTCCCCAAGCTGAAATTCAGTCCAGGGCTTTGGTTGTCCACGCCATCGATCAGTTGCAGGCTGCGTACCGGACTGGTACTATTGAAACCGCGTGTGTTGATCACCTTGAAGCCCATGCTCGCTGCGGTCATGTCCACGCCTTTCAGCGTGCCGAGGCTCTCGTAGAAATCGCCACTGGGTGCCTCCCGGATCGCGATCACGTCCATGCTTTCGACGGTCAGCGGGGCCTGCTTCTGCTTTTCGCTGATCCGGCTGCCGACGACCTCCACTTCCTGCATCAACACCTGATCGGTGCTCAGCTTGAACCGAAGCTCCTTGTCCAGGCTCTCCACCCGGATCTCCTCGCTCTGGTAGCCGATGAAGGAGACCACCAGCACATAGGGAGGCAGTTCGTTGACACCGATCTCAAAGCGACCATTGATGTCCGTGGTAGCCCCGGTCGTTGTGCCTTTCAACACGACGTTCGCCCCGATGATGGTCTCCCCCGTGGAGCCATCGGTGACCACTCCCCGGATCTTATACTGTTGGGCCAGGAGCGTTCCGGGCAGGAGCACGGACCACCAGACCAGCAGGCGTATCCCGACACCCGTTCCCCAGGCCGTTCCCTTCGTTCGCATACCGTTCACGTGCAGCCCTTGGAGGTCCGCCCAAGGCCGCGCTAAATATAGCGGAGCGGGGCATCTGGATCCAGCTGGACCGGAAGTTCGGGTCAGTTTGCCCGAGGGTCATTGTTCCAGCCACCCTGTTTGCTCATCTTTAGCCCATGTCACTATCCATCACCTTTCATGGTGCCGCCGGCATGGTCACCGGAAGCAAGCACTTGGTCGAGCTGAATGGGCGACGGGTCCTGCTCGATTGTGGCATGTTCCAGGGAGAGGGCAGGGACAGTGACAAAAAGAACCGCCACTTCGGATTCGATCCGCGAAGCGTGGACGCGGTGATCCTGAGCCATGCCCACATCGATCACAGCGGTCTGCTGCCGCGCCTGGTCGATGAAGGGTTTGCCGGTCCGATCTACGCCACCCCGGCGACCATCGACCTGTGCTCCATCATGTTGGAGGACAGTGCCATGATCCAGGAAATGGACCACGAGCGGGACCTGCGCCACGCGCGGAAGAAGAACAAGGTCCTTGATCCGTTGTATACTCGCGAAGATGTCGGACCGGCCCTGCAGGCCATGGTGCCAATGACCTATGGACAGGAGTTCGAGGTGGTCCCTGGTCTTCGTTGCACATTCACCGATGCCGGCCATATCCTCGGTTCGGCTGCGGTGAACCTGGTGGCGCAGGATGATGGTCACATCAGGCGTGTGCTCTTCACCGGCGATGTCGGACGGTACGTGGAGCGCATCCTTCCCGAGCCTCAGCCGCCCCTCCCCGCCGATGTGATCATCTGCGAGAGCACGTACGGGTACAAGGTGCATCCATCGCTGCCGGAAGCCGAGGAGGAACTGCGCAGGCATGTGTACAACACGTGCGTGGAGAAGCGAGGCAAGCTGATCATCCCGGCCTTCAGTGTGGGCAAGACCCAGGAGGTGCTGTACACGTTGAACACGCTGAGCAACGAGGGGCATCTGCCGAGGGTGCCTGTGTATGTCGATAGCCCCCTGGCGATCGATGCCACGGAAGTGGTGCGCGATCACCACGAACTCTTCCGGGAGAGCGTTCAGGCTGAGCTGAAACAAGACCCGGACCTGTTCAGCTTCCGGGGTGTTGAATTCGTGCAGAACAGCGAGCGAAGCAAGCAACTGGACCACCGGCAGGAACCCTGCATCGTGATCAGCGCCAGCGGCATGATGGAGGCTGGGCGTATCCGGCACCATCTGCGTCATGCGCTTTCCAACGAGCGCAACACGGTGCTGGCCGTCGGGTTCTGTGCGCCCGGCACGCTCGGTCATGCCATCATTGAAGGTGCGGAAGTGGTGCACATCTTCGGGGAACCTGTGCGTGTGAAGGCGGATGTGGAGCGCATGAGCTTCTACAGTGCCCATGCCGATCGCAATGAACTGGTGCGCTACCTGAGCGGTCAGGATGCAGATACCGTGGAACGGGTCTTCCTGGTCCACGGCATTCCGATCGCGTTCGAGGGGCTGGAAGCTGCGCTGCGGGGGCAGGGATTCAGGAATATCTCGGTCCCGAAGCAGGGACAGCGCGAATTAATTTGAACCACAGGGGCGCACAACCCTTTACACCTCCGTCACGTCTATGCAACAAGCCCGGACCATGTTCCTTCTTCCTTCCCGTGGTGCTTGTCTTTCGATGCTTCTGCTCGGAGGCCATTGCTTGAGCGCTCAATCACCGGACGTTCCATGCTTGAGCGATGCCCTGCACCAACAGTTGGTCCAGGATCCCGACCGGGCGGCGGCCCATTGGCTGTTCGAGCGCGATCAGCGACGGCTTGCTTTGGACCGTGCGCGAGGCATTGAGGCGGAGCGCGGAGGTGGCCTGCTCACCATACCTGTGGTCGTTCACATCATCCACAACAACGGTCCGGAGAACATACCGGATGCTCAGGTGTACCAGGCCCTGGAACACATGAACGAGGCCTTCGCCAACACGGGTGTGTATGATCCGCTCACCGGTGTGCCCACTGGTATAGCCTTCTGCCTGGCCGTGCAGGACCCCAATGGCAACGCGACCACGGGGATCGATCGGGTCCAAAGCGCGCTGACCGATGTGGTACCCGAGCTGCAGGACCTCGCCCTGAAGGACCTGGTCCGCTGGGACCCGACCGCGTACCTCAACATCTGGGTGGTCAAGGAGATCACCAGTCAGGCGGTAGGGGCGGGGGTCGCTGGATATGCCTACCTGCCCAGCAGCCATGGCCAGCCCGAGGACGGCATCGTGGTTGAGGCGAACTACTTCGGGCTGAACCCGGACAACTCCAAAGTGGCGGTGCACGAAGCCGGTCACTACCTGGGCCTCTACCACACTTTCGAAGGCGGTTGTGCGAACAACAACTGCCTGTTGGATGGCGATCGCGTGTGCGACACGCCGCCGGATGGTTCCACCAGCACGGTGACCTGCGGTACGGCGATCAATACCTGTGCCACCGACCAGGACGATCCCTCCCCGAACAACCCCTTCCGGCCCATTGCCGATGGCGGCCTCGGCGAGCAGGACGACATGATCATCAACTACATGGATTACGGTTCCAAGGTGTGCCAGACCGCGTTCAGCCAGGGCCAGGCCGATCGCATGAACGATGCCTTGACCGGCACCCGCCAGAGCTTGTTGGCATCGCCCGGCTGTACGTCCCCATGTACCATCCCCTTCGCCGCTTCCTTCACGACCGACCCACCGAACCCGGTGACGGTCGGAGCTACGGTGGACCTGATCAACACCACCGGTCCGGCGACCAGCTTCGTATGGACCCTGAACGGTTCCGTGATCGGTACCCAAACCGATGCGAGCTACACCTTCAATACGGAAGGGACCTACACCGTGCTGCTTACCGCCAGTGACACCGTGAACTCCTGCCTCAGCACCACGAGCTTCGACATTGTGGTGGACTGTCCGGGTCAGGCCTCCTTCGATGCCAGTTCCACCAGCGTGCTGCCCGGCACCACCATCGACCTGAACAACACGAGCACCAA
Organism: Flavobacteriales bacterium; assembly: GCA_020437905.1. Taxonomy (GTDB): domain Bacteria; phylum Bacteroidota; class Bacteroidia; order Flavobacteriales_F; family PHOS-HE28; genus PHOS-HE28. The sequence goes on along the minus strand of JAGQVN010000066.1, from coordinate 7,894 downwards.
TGCGGTCAGCTACGCCTGGTACTTGGACGGCAACCTGTACAGCAACGCCATGGACCTGAGCCTGACGCTCACCGATCCGGGTGCGTACAGCGTTTACCTGGTGGCCGATGAAGGCAGCTGCGTGAACACCAGCACCACCACCTGGCTCACGGTGGGAGATTGCCGCGAGGACGGTTACCGCATGAACTGGCTGTTCGGCGACAGTGCCTGGCTGGACTTCAACAGTGGGAGCGCGGTCTCGCTACCGGGCAGCGCCATCAGCAGCAGCGAAGGCGTGTCCAGCATTTCCGATGGTGACGGTCAGCTGTTGTTCTACACGAACGGGGTCACGGTCTGGGATCGCACACACCAAGTGATGCCGAACGGCACGGGCCTGCTCGGCGGGGCGCTCACCTCGGCCTACGATCAGTGCATCATTGCACCGGATCCAGCTAACCCGCGACGCTACTACATCTTCACGCATGACGAAGCGGAGAACGGTTACGCGAACGGCATGCATTACTCCATCGTGGACATGGACCAGAACGGTGGCTTGGGCGACGTGGTGGTGCTGAACACCTATCTCTGTCCGTCCGACCAGGAGCTTCTGGCCGGGGTCACCCATGCCAATGGGACCGATAGCTGGATATGTCTGCCACGCCGGTTCCCGAACGCACGCATCGATATGATCCATGTGGATGCGACGGGTACGTTGAACATCGTTTCCAACCCGATCGCACCACGGATCAATCCATCCCATCCGACCTTTTTCCACAGTGGCAAGAAGATCGTGTTCGGCTCTGCCAGTCCACCTCCGGTGAATGTGTACGTCCGCATCATGGACGTGGACCAGGCCACCGGGCTATTGTCGAACCCGATCGAACTATTCCTTCCGGGTGGCACGGGCTTCAAGAGCATGGAGGTATCCCCCGATGATTCCAAGTTGTACATGATCCGCGACAATGCCCTGATCCAGTTCGACCTTTCACTGACCACGCAGGCGGCGATCCAGGCCTCGGAGACGGTGATCACACAGGGTGCGGGGGTCAACTTTGACATGCTCAGCGCGCCCGATGGACGGATCTATGTGGCCCGGGTATTCGGGTCCTTCACCGGGGTCATTGAACATCCCGATTCGGCAGGACTGGCCTGTTCCTTCCAACCCAATGGCATGACGCTCGATCATGGCCGATGCCGCATCTCCTTCCCCAAGCTGATCCGAGGTCCCCGATTCGGCGGTGCCATCGAGCTTGACGCTCCCGCGACTGCCTGTGTGGGCACTGAACCCACCATCCAGGTCCTTGATCCCGACACGTCCTGCCAATACACGTGGTTGGTCAATGGCACACCGGTACAAGCCACTTCCGGTGATACGCTCCTGGTCTTGCCCTACCTGGCTGCAGACAGTAGCGTGATCCGGGTGAACAAAGCCTGTGACTGCGGATACTCTACGACCGCCGTTGCGGTGCAATATGTGCAACCCGGTAGTGTAGACCTGGGTCCGGACACCGCCGTGTGCTCACTGGGGCCGCACTGGGTCGGACCCAGCGGTGCCTACGCCAGTTATCTGTGGTCCGATGGCACCAATGGTCCTCAGGTCGATGTGACACCAGGGGGGGAATTCTGGGTGCAGGTGACCGATAGCGCAGGTTGTGTGTTGTCCGATACGATCCACGTGGATGTAGCCGTTACGCCGCCTTTGCTGGAGCTCGGGCCGAACGATACCATCTGTCCGGGTGGGATCGCCTTGCTGGACGCTGGGCCGGACCACCTCAGCTACCTCTGGCAGGATGGTTCCACGGAGCAGATCTACACCGCCTTTCAGCCGGGGACCTATTCTGTGACGGTGACCAACGGCTGTGGCAGTGCCACGGACAGCATCACGATCCTTTCGCTGGACGAGGTGCCCTTGGATCTTGGTCCGGACACGGTGCTTTGCGCGTGGTCGCCGATCCTGCTGGATGCGGGTACCACGGGCATCAGCTGGTTGTGGCAGGACGGCTCCAGTGACACCACCTTGCTGGCGACCTCGCCCGGCATGTATTGGGTGGAAGTGGCGGACAGCCGTGGATGTATGGTGCAGGATACCATCCTGCTTGCCTTGGATACGCTACCACCGATCCTGAACTGCCCGGAGGACACGCTTGTGTTCATCGCCAGCGATGCCACGAGCGCGTATATCCAACCACCAGTGCCGGTCGTAGTTGACGATTGCGCCTATTCCTTGACGAACAGCTTCACGGGTACGGGCGATGCCAGTGGCAACTACCCGATCGGCGCCACCACCATCACCTGGACCGCCACCGATGCCAACGGATCGGTGACCTGTACCCAGGTCGTCACCGTGGACAACAGCCTTGGCATATCGGATCCTTCCGGAACACTGGCCGGTGTCCTCATACGTCCGAACCCGGGTGCAGGGCAGTTCGTGTTGGACCTTGGTGGCCGATCGGAGGGATCGATCGACCTAAGTGTTTTCGATGCGGCCGGTGCGGTCGTGTTCCGCGACCGGTTGGCGGCTGGGGCTCAAGGTCCACACCTTCTGGACCTAACGGACCTTGCTGTGGGTCCCTACACGTTGCAGCTGGTCCAGGGAACGCAAGCGGTGCGCTTTGCGCTCGTCATCGTGCGGTGAAGCCGATCGCCTGCTTCAGTTCAGCGGACAGAGGGGGCAATTTGCGCCGCTCGAAGAGGAAACTGCTCAGGTCAGCGATCTCGCTGAAGATGTAGTGGCTGTCCATGGCGCCTCGCAGGTAAGCCTTGCCGGTGCTTCCACCCGTGCCGACCCGTAGCCCGATCATCCGGTGGACCATGTTCAGGTGACGGCTGCGCCAGGAGGCCATGCCGGCGTCAATGTCCAACAAGCTCTCTAAAAAGCGGAAGGGTTGTTGGAAGATGGGCTCATCGCGGTACAGCATGATGAACAAGGCACTGCGGCAGGCCTTCGGGCTCAGGTGCCGTTCCTTATTCCCGTCCACGAACAGGTCCTTCCACAACTTGGCATTGCCTTCCTCACCGGCCACCAAACTGTCCGTGTAGAGTTTTTCCAGCAAGGCGAAGAACCCCGGACCGTCACCGGGCCAGTACGACTTTCCCAGGAAGGGCATCCGCTCCAACCAGGCGTTCACCAGCTCGAGCAAGGTGGTCTCGCCCTCCAGGGCTTCGATCTCCGCTTTGTGCTCGGGCTTCAGCTGGCTCGTGTAGTACTGCTTACCGTGCCGGGCTTCCATGCGCAGGCCCAGTCGCGCTTCCAGGATCTTGAACTGCATGCTCTGGAATCCGCTGGCGGGACGCAGCATGTCGCGGAAATCCAGGAAGTCCAAGGGCGTCATGGTCTCCATGATGTCCATCTGATGCACCAGCACATCCAGGATGGTCTTCACCCTTTCCATGCGATGCACCGCCACGTTCAGCTCGCCGCCGTTGTCATCCACATGGCCATCGGCGAACATGGCCATCACGCTGCCCACCTCATGCAGCACCTGTTTGAACCACAGCTCGTAGGCCTGGTGGATCACGATGAACAACATTTCATCGTGCGCCGGCTGTCCCAGCTTCACGCTCTCCAGGTCCTGTGCGTTCAGCACTTTGTCCAGTTGCAGGTAGTCGGGGTAGTACACGTTGCCGGAGGCCATGGTCATGCAGGTTGAAGCCGGGAAGGTAGGATGCACAAGCCAGCCCATGCTGACGTGCGTCAGTCGGGCAAGCTGGATTGGAACGGGGAGATCTTTAGCCTACCTGAATGGTGGCCGTGCCGCCATCAACCTGCACCGGGTAGCTGGTCAGGTCCGTCTTGGCGGGACCTTTCTGCACCTTGCCCATCATGTCGAAGTTGCTGCTATGCCAACCGCACACCAACTCGTTGCCTTGTGGCTTCACCGGGCCGCCCTTGTGCGGGCATTTCAGGGATAGTGCGCTGTAGCTGCCGTCATCCTGCTTCACGAGCAGCACATCGTCGCTGAGCCCTTTGGCTTTCACGACCATCGTCCGTCCGTCGCCCATTTCACTGAGCGGTACGCTCACCGCGCCGTTCACCACGGCCAGGGCCAGTCCTTTGGTGCTGCCGCAGCTTTCAAGGGCCAGCACTGATGGTACCACGGCAAGCGCCGCGCAGGCCTTGCATCCGGTCAAGAGGAATCGCCGTCTTTCCATGGGTGGAAGATAGAGCAGGGAAGCGTGAAAGAGGAAATGGAGAGGCGGAAATGGGAAAGCCGAAAGATGAAAGCTGAAAAGGGAAAGCGGTTGCTTCGCTGCGCTCGCATGGACAGCCGTGAACTTCACTACAAAGACTCAAAGGCGTAAAGGGAACAATTCCGTAGCCGGGCCCGGTACCCTTGCGTCTCCGGGAAGCAGGATGTGACTTTCCTTTGCTCGTACATGTTCCCCTTTTCACCTGACGCAGCCTGACTCCGCGGACCACGTGCGCAGACACGTGGGACGGTCGCGGGCTATTCCTCCGAACGGTAAACGAATGGAGACCCCTAATGCGAGCGCACGAAACGACGCACCGTGTTGCCTTTGTCAGAGAGGATGCGGAGCTGGTAGTTTCCTGGTACCAGCGCGGATACATCGAGGCTGTTGTCGAGGCTTCCGCTCGCACAGATCCGACCCACAGCGTCCAACACTTCGAAGCGGCCCTGTATGGCAGGCAGGCCGGACAGGTTCAGTCGGGCTTCCGTCGGGTTAGGGAACAGTGCCAAGGCCGGGAAAGGATCGATCTCCGAGAATCCCACCGTGCCGTTGCGATAGATATGCCCGGCAGGACCGATCCCACCCCGGTATCCTACGGTGTACAGTTGTCCTTGGTATTCCTGGAAGTCCAATACCACCTCATTGGATGGTATCCCGGGCAGTTCGCTCCACGTAGTTCCGTTGAATAACAGTGCATTGGCGTTGGTCACCGTGCCGGCGCTGATGCCTTTGCCTCCGACGAGCAGACCGGCGGCAGTGGATTCCAGGGTGCTGATGCCTCCGCCCAAAGCGACCGTGACGCCCCCGCCGACAGGAGCCCAATTGCTGCCGTTCCAACGCGCGATACGCAAGGCGCTTGCACCACCGGCCGTCGTAAAGGAGCCGGACGCATACAGGTACCCGTCGTGGGATACGAGCTCTGTGCAGCTGTTATCGAAGCCGCCTCCGACGTCCACCCATGCTGTACCGTTCCATTTGGCAATGCGGTTCAGGTTCGTGGAACCGCTCATGGTCATGGAGCCAGATGCATACAGTTCGCCGTTGTATGAAGCCAACGCTGTTACGCCGCTGTTGAAACCAGCACCCATCGGCTGCGCGGTGGTCCCATTGAATTGCACGATATAGTTGGTCGGAACGGTGAAACTGCCACCGATGATGAGCAGGTTGTTCCAGGCGAGCATCGCGTTCACGTTGACCGTATTGTTCGTGTTCACCGGTCCTGCCTGCCAGGTGCTGCCGTTCCATCGGACCGTGCCGGATAGTCCCGACTGTGCCATTCCGCCGCCACCGTAAAGATCGCCGTCATACTCCTCCAAGCAGGAGAATCCGGTGCCACCGATCAGTGTCGTGTGCATGCTGAATGTGGCGCCGTTGTACCGCATGGTATTGTAGGTGGTCATCCCGTTGAACTGGGTCATGTTTCCCCCGAAGAACAACTCGTTGTTGTACACCTCCATGACATTGATGTTGCTGTTGGCGCTATCGCCGACCTGCACCCATTGGGCGTGGAGAGTACCCAGGCTGAAGGGTATGAGGAGAAACGTGAAGGGGCGGATCATGATCAGGGTTTTGGGTGCTCAAAAGTACAGCTGGAGGACGATGTCCGATGGGTCCATTCCTCCTTTCTCCAAGACCTGCCCTCGGCCATATGAACTGATACCCTACCGCTGTTCAGAACCGCAACCGGATCTGCGCCTTGATGTCGCTGCGGCGGTCCCCTGCGATCTCCTGCAAACCGCTGCTGATGCGGTCCTGCGCGTTGTACAGCCAGGTGCCGTAGCGCAACCACAGGTCCACCCGGCGGAAGAGCTTCATGCGCACCATGCCGTACATCCGCATGCCACGGCCATAGTACGGCGGAATGCTGAACAGGCCGATGAGGTCGCTCTCGTAGGCGTAAACGCGGGCATCGTAGGTGTCGGTATCGAAGAGCGCCACGCGCAAGGTGAGCTCCACCGAACTGCGCAAAGGGCGGTGGACCAGGTCCTGGTAGATCAGGAAGCCATGTTCCTTGGGTGCATCGCTGCGGTCGTAGTCGATGGCCTCCACCCGTGTGCGCAGGCTGATGGATTTGCTGACCTGGTAGGTGGCATTGAAGCGGTAGTTGGTCTGGTCCACATCCACCAGCGGGTCGATGCCCTCCACGGTGTTGCGGCTGTTGCGCTCGCGTTGTTGGAAACGGTAGCGGGCATACAGCTCAAAGCGTTTGGCCGGCCGCCAGGTCACCTGGCCGAGGAACTCATGTCCCTTGCTCGGCGCATCGGTCTGGTACCGTAGCCAGGGGAAGCGCCACTGATCGAAGTAGGCGTTGATGGTCCACTGGCGGTTGGCGCGGATCTCGATACCGGTGTACAGGCCTTTTTCGTTCACCGCACGACCACCTTCACTGAAGCCCACGCTGAACAGGTCGAAGAAATCACGGGCATAGTCGCGGTACAGGATGCTCAGGCTCACGCGCTTGTCCGGCGCGATGAGCAGGCCACTGAGCCAGGCGGTCCCGCCGTTGGCGGTGCGGGCTACTTCCCCGAACCAGGTGAAGTTGCGGTACACTGCGTTCCAGTCCACGCCGATGTTCGTGAAGTCCCGTCCGTTGAACTCGAATTGGCTGTATGGCTGCAACCTGCGCGTCAACTCCGTATCGAAGGCGGCATGTACCCCCGTAGCACCGATGCTGAAGGAACGACGCACGTAGCGTACATGTCCTCCGAAGCTGCGCTCGCGCACCGCATCCTTCTTCCGCAGTTCGTTGAAGGTGCGATGGAAGCCATCCTCCTGGAAGCTGGTGAAGGCCTCTGCTTCGATGCCACTCTCCAAGGTATCCGTAGCCACTACGTTCCCATCCACACGTCGGTCGCTGTAGAAGGCGGTCACCTCCCAATACTTTCCCAGTCCGATGGTCGCTCCTCCGCCACGCAGGAACAGGTTCTCGTTCACGCTGGAGTACGGGGAAAGGCCCTGTGCGTTCCGCTTGATGTTCATGGTGAACGAGCTCTTCGCTGCGAAAGCCAGACCGCTCCAATAGGTGAGCCCCTGCCCGAACTGGGCCTGGAAATCACCCAGCGCTACGGCCTTCACCGGACCGAGGTCCCGCAGGAACAGGTGGGCGCTGTAGAAATCAAAGCCGTTCGGCTGGGTGCCTTGAAAGAATTCTTCGCCTTCGTCCTTTTCCGCAGTGATGCCGAAACTGATGTTCCTCCTGTACCGGAAGCGGTAGCGGGTGTATAGCTTCCATGACGGACCCAGATACAACTTGTTGTTGTTGCGGAGCGAGTCCAATACCTGTGGGTCTTCGTAGTCAGGTAATGGATCTCCGTCCGGGTCGTAATAGTCACGACCGAGCCCACCGTTCTCCCAGAGGAAGCCTTTTCTTTTTTCAAGGCCATATACGCTGCGCACATACAGTTCGTGGTCGCCGTTCTTGAAGATCTCCTTCAACGAGGTGCGCGTCAGATCGGGCTCGGAATTGACCGTTACGAACGGCCGGATCAGTTCGATGCTCGAGCGATCAAAGCCATCGATCGTCTGCAGTTCGTAGATGCTCTGCAGCGGTCCAAAGCGTTGGATATGGACCAACAGCGCACCCACCTGCAGGTCGCTGAGCAGTTCCAGCCCGGCCAGGTCATCCACCTTGGCCCGGTTCAGGTCCAGCGGACGCTTGTAGCGGTCCACCAGCACCTGGAACAGGTCGGTCAGGTCCACATCGGCCTCATCAGCCAGGCGTTCG
>JAGQVN010000065.1 GCA_020437905.1 Flavobacteriales bacterium | reverse complement strand
TACCGGTTCCACGACCACATCAAGCTGGCGCACTACGCCAACGCCGCCTGCGACATCGAGTTCCAGTTCCCCATGGGCTTCAAGGAGCTCGAGGGCATCCACAGCCGCACGGACTTCGACCTGGCCAACCACGAGCGCTTCAGTGGGAAGAAGCTGCAGTTCTTCGATCCCGAGACCAACGAGAGCTACGTGCCCTACGTGGTGGAGACCTCCATCGGGCTGGACCGCATGTTCCTAGCCATCCTGAGCGCCGCCCATCAGGTGGAGGACCTGGAGGATGGCAGCACGCGCGAGGTATTGCGCATTCCCGCCCCCTTGGCCCCCGTGAAGCTGGCCGTTCTCCCTTTGGTCAAGAAGGACGGCCTGCCTGAAAAAGCACGTTCGATCATGGAGCGGCTCAAGGTGGACCACAATTGCCAATACGACGAAAAGGACTCCATCGGAAAACGTTATCGCAGACAGGACTCGATCGGAACCCCCTATTGCATCACTGTGGACCATGAAACCTTAAAGGACGATACCGTGACCATCCGGGATCGGGATACCATGGCCCAGGAACGCGTTGCCATCGGCGAACTGGATCGTATCGTTCGTGAGAAGGTGGATCTCGGGGGCTTGTTGGGACAGCTCTAGGCGGTATCTTCGCGCTCCCATCTTCGGACCGTATGTTCAGGTCCAACTTGCCCAGGTGGCGGAATTGGTAGACGCGTCGGTCTCAAACACCGATGACGCAAGTCGTGCGGGTTCAAGTCCCGCCCTGGGTACCCGGCCGATCGGATGATCAGACGATCAGATGATCAGATGATGGCATGGAACAGGATCAGCTGGTCTATTCCGACCCAAGAAAGCAGGAACGCTATGACCGCGCGTACATGCGCATGGCCTTGGAATGGGCTCGTTTGAGCCACTGCACGCGCAAGCAGGTCGGTGCGCTCATCGTTCGGGAAGGCATGATCATCAGTGATGGTTACAACGGAACGCCGACAGGATTCCCGAACGATTGTGAGGATGAGGAGGGATCGACGCTTTGGTACGTGTTGCATGCCGAGGCCAATGCCATCATGAAAGTGGCCCGCAGCACGAACAATGCCCGAAACGGTACGTTGTACCTGACGCATTCGCCGTGCAAAGAGTGCAGCAAGCTGATCTTGCAGGCTGGCATCAAACGGGTGGTGTATCTCCATGCCTACAAGGACCCCTCCGGACTTGAGCTGCTTGGAAAAGGGGGAGTGATATTGGATCCCATCGAATTGGATTGAGCCATGCAGCGTCCATCGATCTCACCGCTCGTCCCCTTGCTCGTCTCCCTGGCCCTGGTAGCAGGGCTTTTCTTAGGCCACGGGTCGAACACCCCTTCACAGGAAGGTCGCGGATCCTTCTTTCTGTTGCGGAACAGCAATGCGAACGACAAGGTGCAACAGGTGCTCGACCTGATCGACCGTCAGTATGTGGATACGGTACGCAAGCAAGCCTTGGTGGAAGAGGTGATCCAGGACATGCTTCAACGCCTTGACCCACACAGTTACTACATCAGCGCGGAGGAACTGCGCGCCGCACAGGAACCCCTGGACGGCAGTTTCGACGGGATCGGCGTGGAGTTCTCGATCCAGAACGACACCGTGGTGGTCATCGCTCCGGTGGAAGGAGGCCCCAGCGAAGCTCTCGGTATCCTCGCTGGTGATCGCATTCTCCGTGCGGACGGAAGGAACATGGCCGGGGTCGGCATCACCAACCAGGATGTCATGGACCTGCTTCGGGGACCCAGTGGCAGCATGGTGACCGTGGACCTCCTGCGCCGCGGGAAAGCTTCGGGGTTCCAAGTGGAGATCCAGCGGGGCAAGGTGCCGATCAATAGCGTGGCGGTCTCCCTGTTGGATGAAGATGGGACCGGATACATCAAATTGATCCGTTTTGCGAGGACCACGCACGATGAATTCCTCACAGCGGCACAACAGCTCCTGGAGCAAGGCATGCAACGACTGGTGCTTGACCTGCGTGGCAATGGCGGCGGGTACCTGAACGCAGCCATCAGCCTGGCGGATGAATTCCTTCCCGAAGGAAGCATGATCGTCTATACGCAGGGACGAGCGCACCCGAAGCAGGAATACCGGGCCACGGATGACGGACTGCTCCAGGAGATCCCCTTGGCCATCCTGATCGACGAGGGTTCCGCCTCGGCCAGCGAGATCGTAGCGGGTGCAGTTCAGGACAACGATCGCGGCCTCATTGTGGGTAGAAGGTCTTTCGGCAAGGGGCTGGTGCAGGAGCACATGGACCTTCCCGATCAAAGTGCGCTGCGGCTGACCACCGCGCGCTATTACACGCCATCCGGCCGAAGCATCCAGCGGCCCTACGGTTCGGGTATCGAATACGGTGAAGACCTGCAGGCGCGCATGGACCACGGAGAATTCCTGTCGGCGGACAGCATGCGCGTGGACAGCAGCCAGCTTTTTCGCACGCGGGCCGGACGTGCCGTATTCGGCGGCGGTGGTATCATGCCCGATCTGTTCGTCCCTGCCGATACTGCGGGCAACACCAACTATCTCTCTGACCTGTTCTTCTCAGGCACCCTGAACCGCTTTGCCTTCGAGGTGGCCGATGCGAAGCGACAGCGTCTGATCGAATTAGGTGACCCCAAGGAATTCAAGGACCGGTTCGTGGTGGACAAGGCCCTGTTGAACGAACTGCAGCGAATGGCGAACGAACAAGGTATTCATCCTGGACCGGGTGAGATGCAGCGGTCATCAGGCGTGATCACCGAACGTCTGAAGGCCAACATTGCCCGCAATATCTGGGGTGCCCAAGGCTATTACGGCGTACTTCTGGGATCGGATAGCATCTACATGATGGCACGGGAGCGGCTGGCTATAGAAAGCTGAGGCTCTTTCAACAAGAAAGGGGCGCGAGGCCCCTTCCTTGATCGGCTGAAAGCCAGTGCTTACTTGGTCACCGCCTCCTTGGCATCGGCGGCGGCCTTGTCAACGGCCTCGCCGGCAGCATCCATTGCGCTTTCGGCAGCAGCAGCAGCGCTATCCACAGCGGCGCCAGCGGCATCCATGGCCTCATCCCCAGCAGCCTTCATGTCGTTGGCTGCCTCGTCGAGCATGTCACCCGCCTTATCCGTGGTGTTCTCGATCTCATTGGCCGCGTCGTCCATGGCCTCTTCGGCACCGCTGCCACAGGCAACGAACATGGCTGCGAATACGGCCATCACTGCGAACTTCTTGATCATTTTGCGTGTCTGGTATTGGTGAAAGTGGGGGCAAATGTATGACCAATGGTTGATCCAAGGACCAGAGGTTGGAGTGGAGGGGGATTATCTTTGAACGATCAACGACCAACAATCCAAGACCTTAGACGAAATGGCCTTTACCCTGCCTGAACTACCGTACGCTCACAACGCATTGGAACCCCACATCGATCAGCAGACCATGCAGATCCACCATGGAAAGCACCACAACGGGTATGTCACCAACCTGAACAATGCCATCGCCGGAGGCGACCTGGCCGATAGGTCGATCGAGGACCTGTGCCGAAGCATGGATATGAGCAATGCCGCGCTACGCAACAATGGTGGTGGGCACTACAATCACAGCTTGTTCTGGACCATCATGGCACCGAATGCCGGAGGTACACCCACCGGTGACCTGGCAGGGGCCATCAACTCCTCCTTCGGCTCCTTTGATGCCTTCAAGGAAACCTTTTCCAAAGCTGCTGCCTCCCGGTTCGGGTCCGGCTGGGCTTGGCTTTGTGTGCACAAGGGTGGGAAGTTGGAGGTCTGCTCGACCCCGAACCAGGACAACCCGTTGATGCCGGAGACCGGATGCGGAGGCACCCCGATCCTTGGCTTGGATGTCTGGGAGCATGCCTACTACCTGCACTATCAGAACCGACGGCCGGACTACATCGCCGCTTTCTGGAACGTGGTGAACTGGAAAGAGGTGGCGCGAAGGTTCGAGGCCGGTCGGTAGCTTTCTTCCGTTCCGCATTGGCCTAACTTCGGAGCATGGGCGCGAGGACCTTGCTCGTGATGCTTCAGCTGGCCTTGTGCTTTTGGGTGAAAGGCATGGGACCTTATCGTTCGATGGAGGCTTCGATCGATGCACCGCTGCGCGCAACACCTGCATCAACGACCCAGGAGCCGGAACGCCTGATCGCAGCGGTCCTGAACCTTGGGCTGGGAACCTTTGGGGCTCATCGCCTCTATCTCGGCACCAGCCCCAAGGTCCCGATCATCTATGGGATCACGTTCGGAGGGTTCGGGATACTGGCACTGATCGACCTGGGGCACGTGCTTTTCACGAAGGACCTGGACCCGTACCGGCACAACGAGCATGTATTCATGTGGGCCGGTGACCGGAAGCAGCTTACTCCACCGTAACGCTCTTGGCCAAGTTCCGCGGTTGGTCCACGTTCCTGTTCAACATGACCGCAATATGGTAGCTGATCAGCTGCAAGGGCACCACGCTCAATAGCGGTACGAACTGGTCCACTGTTTCGGGTATCTCGATCACGTGATCGGCCAGTTCCTTAACCGCTTTGTCACCTTCCGTAACGATGGCGATGATCTTCCCCTTCCGGGCTTTCACCTCCTGAATATTGGAGACCACCTTCTCATAGCTGGCGCCTTTGGTGGCGATCACGAACACGGGCATCTCCTCATCGATCAACGCAATGGGTCCATGCTTCATCTCGGCGGCAGGGTACCCCTCGGCGTGGACATAGCTGATCTCCTTCAGCTTCAACGCTCCTTCCAGAGCCACCGGGAAAGAACTTCCCCTCCCCAGGTACAACGCATTTGATGCGCTCCGATAGATATCTGCGATGTACTTGATCTGAGCTTCGTTCTTGAGAACCTTTTCCACTTTGTCCGGGATGCTCTCCAATTCGTTCAGCAGGCGATAGAAATGCGAACCCGATATGGTGCCTTTCTTATGACCGATCATCAGCGACATGAGCGTCAAGACGGTCACCTGCGCCGTGAAGGCCTTGGTGCTTGCGACACCGATCTCAGGCCCGGCATGCGTATAAGAGCCTGCGTGGGTCACGCGCGCAATGCTGCTTCCTACCACATTGCAGATCCCGATGATCGTAGCTCCTTTCCCTTTTGCCAGCTCAATGGCTGCCAGGGTATCCGCTGTCTCCCCGCTCTGGCTGATGGCAATGACAATGTCGTTCTCGTCAATGATCGGGTCCCGGTAACGGAACTCACTGGCATACTCGACCTCGACCGAAATGCGGGCCAGGTCCTCGAGCAGATACTCGCCCACGAGACCGGCGTGCCAGCTGGTACCGCAGCCCACGATCAGGATCCGTCTGGCGTTCACGAAGCGCTGCTCGTAATCCTTGATGCCGCCCAGGACGACCTCACCCTTGGCCAGGTTCAGTCTCCCACGCATGGAATCCCGAATGCTTCGCGGCTGCTCATGGATCTCCTTGAGCATGAAGTGGTCGTACCCGCCTTTCTCCAAGGCCTCCAAGTGCATCTCCAACTCCTGGATGAACGGGGTCTTCTCTTGGTTCTTGATGTTCCGGATCTTCAGCGTGGAGCCCTTTTCCATCACGGCGATCTCCCCATCCTCCAGATAGACCACGTTCTTGGTATGTTCCACGATCGGTGTGGCATCGCTCGCCAGGAAATGCTCACCGTCCGCCCCGATCCCGATCACCAGGGGTGAGCTCTTGCGTGCTGCAACGATCATGTCCGGCGAATTCCGATCCACCACAGCTATGGCATAGGCTCCGACAACACTATCCAAAGCCAAGCGCACCGCCTCGGGAAGGTCCACTTCCTCGGTCCGTTTCACATCGTCGATCAGATGGACCAGGACCTCGGTATCCGTATCGCTTAAAAAGGTGTGACCACGGTGTGTCAGCTCCTCCTTGATCGCTGCGTAATTCTCGATGATGCCATTGTGTATCAGAGCAAGGTCCCCACTGCTGCTCTGATGAGGATGCGCGTTCACATCGTTGGGAGGCCCGTGGGTGGCCCACCGGGTGTGCCCGATACCTGTGCTCCCCGACCTTTCCTGTCCTTCCATATGCGCCTCGAGGTCGCTCACCTTGCCCTTGCATTTATGCACATGCAAGGAACCACCATGGACCAAGGCAACCCCAGCACTGTCGTAGCCTCGGTACTCGAGCCTCCTCAGGCCATTGATAAGGATGGGATAAGCATCCTTGTCGCCCACGTATCCAACTATGCCGCACATGTCCTATTCAGTATGTGGTAAAAGTAAGGACCAGCCTCAAGGGGTCCTCGGGATCCAGCAGGCCGGCTGTGGTAGCCCGGGCCGCAGAGATCCCTCCGTTGCCAGGCACCATGGCCATACCATCATTGGGATAGGTCCCGGTCAGCAAACCTTGCACATAGCGGGTGATCACGAACCGGTATTGGTCGCTCACCAGGGAGCCCCCGATGCTGGTTACGGTCGACAACTGATCCGGAAGGACCACATCCTGGCCATCCTCTCCGATCCGGAACAGGAACATCTGGTTCGGTGGGGGATAGAGCGCCGGGGGTGCACCCCGTAAAGGGACGATCAATTCCGCTTTGGCAAGTGCTCGCAGACCTATGGCCTCCAGGTCCTCAAGGTGAGGAAGGGCCAGACGAAGCCGGGTGCCTCCCAAGGCTTGAACATAGTTCCCTTGGATCCCCAGGGTGCTATCCGACAGCACGGCTGGAAGACCGGGCTCCAAGGCCTGGTCGTGACCATGTTCACAGCGCGTGTAACGCACACAATTGGTGTTGATCAGCAGGTCGTAGCTCAATGTATCCTCCTCCCCTGGCAGCTCGTTCCGATAATAGATCGTCAGCTTGGACCCGGCTGAGAGCAGATCAAAGTTCAGGACACCGCCTTGAAAGGGGGCCTGTCCATTGTTGTCCGTACGCACATACAAGCCCTTGAAATAGTCCAGGAAGGCCTCGTTGTCCACCAGCTCGGGTTGTCCGAAACGACCCAGAAGGCGCTGGCCAAGTTCCTGGTCCATGCGGATCCTCAGCTGTGGCAGGAGCGTGTCGCCGTCGATCACCACGGAACGGGTCGGTTCGGGTCGGATAAGGGAAAAATGCTCCGCCACCAGATCGTCAAGGAACGTAGCAGCCAGGTCCGTGCTGAGGTAAATAGAATCCGCGAACAGGTCCTCGGCCAGTTCGAACGCTTGAAAGCGTTGAGGGGATAGGTCGCCGTAAACGGGTGCAGCGGCATCGAACACGAGGGCGAGCACGATGGAATCGCACACCAGCATGGAATTGTCCTGTCCCGCACCGACATTATTGGTCGAAAGCCGCACTTGGGTGTAAAAGGAGGCATCCACCGGACCGAACTCGGGATCGACATAACTGCCCAGCGCATTCCTGCTCAGGTTGCTGGTCCGGACCGGCTCTTCCTTCACCGTGTACGCGATCACCGTCAGGGTATCCACCACCCGCGCGTTCAAAGTGTCGTTCGGATCGATCAAACCCAATCCGATACCATCTTCAGGCCGCTTGCAGGAAAAGAGCACCAGCAGACCAAAAAGAAGCACGGCCCCGTTCCAGGGCCGTGCAGTCACGTATCCTAAAGGTCCATGCACCGGGCTCAGACCAAAGCTTCCTCCAAGATGGACTGGTAGAACTCGGTGTGCAATGCCACCAGCTCATCCTCCGATGGGCTCTCCAATACCGGCTTGTCAACACTTTTGATCACGCCCTCCAACCCTTTGCTGAGCTTGGGACTACCCTTCACCACAGCATCGCTAAGCGACATGCCGAACTTGTACAGGTCCTCGGTGGTCGGCTTCTTCAGGTCCTTGAGCAGCTCCTCCGGGAA
Source organism: Flavobacteriales bacterium (assembly GCA_020437905.1). Lineage (GTDB taxonomy): Bacteria > Bacteroidota > Bacteroidia > Flavobacteriales_F > PHOS-HE28 > PHOS-HE28. Next base: position 43,999 of record JAGQVN010000065.1, on the reverse strand, counting down.
GCCCTCCAAGGCCAACTTCTTGGTCATATCCTTGTCCAAGGCCTCCGGCTTTTCGTCATAGACGCTGTACACCAATTTGGCGTTCTCGAAGTGCGGGTCGTCCGCGAACTTGTGGCGGATATACAAGGGCACGAAGGAGGTCATCCAACCATGGCAGTGGATGATGTCCGGCACCCATCCGAGCTTCCGTACGGTCTCCAGCACACCGCGGCAGAAGAACAAAGCACGCTCATCGTTGTCCTTGTGGAAGCTCCCATCCTTGGCTGCCCAAGTGCTCTTTCGCTTGAAATACTCCTCGTTGTCAATGAAGTAGACCTGCATGCGAACGTTCGGCACACTGGCCACCTTGATCAACAGGGCATGGTCGGTGTCGTTGATGATCAGGTTCATGCCGCTCAACCGGATGACCTCGTGCAACTGGTGCCTACGTTCATTGATGCAGCCGAACTTGGGCATGAAGACCCGGATCTCATTCCCTCCCTCCAACAAGCCTTGAGGAAGATGCCTGGCCGCATTGGCCATCTCAGGTGTTTCAAGAAAGGGGTGAATGGATTGGGAGATGGTCAACACCTTTGCGTTCTTCATGCTTGTCGTACGTTTCGGGGATTCTTGAGTACAAAATTACGGATATCCGGGGCGTTTTTCAACCGGATCAACTAGCTTGGCGGCGCCACGAGGCCGCCGCGGCCTTCCCATGGAGCTTATTCGCAGTACCTTGGAAATGGCCGCATGGTCGGCCGCTCAGCGCGGTGCATGTCGCTCAATTGGCTTTGTTCCCACCATGGGGGCTCTGCATCCGGGTCATCTTGCCCTTGTATCCGCGGCCCAAGCCCGGTGTGAAAGGGTGGTCGTCAGCATCTTCGTCAATCCACTGCAGTTCAATGATCCACGTGACCTGGAACGTTACCCACGTCAGGTTGAGGAGGATGTGCTGTTGCTCGAGCAGGTCGGGGCGCATGTGTTATTCCTTCCGGAGAACGAGGAACTGTACGAGGGTATGCTCCCGGTAAAGCGCGACCTCGCCGGACTCGATTCGGTATGGGAGGGTCCACTTCGTCCGGGCCACTTCGAGGGCATGTTGAACGCCGTGGAGCGGTTGTTCCATTTCGTGCGCCCCGAACATGCGTTCTTCGGTGAGAAGGACCGGCAGCAGCTCACGATCATCAAGCACGTGGCGCGACAGGAACATTGGCCGGAGCAGGTCTCGTCCGTGACCACGCTGCGAGAATCGGACGGGCTGGCCATGAGCAGCAGGAACAGACTGCTGGGACCAGGCGATCGCACCCTCGCTGCCAGCCTTTATAAAGCCCTGAAGGTCATGGAGGAAATGGCTCAAAGCCATTCCCTGGACCAAGCCTTGGAAAAGGCACACGGCCTGCTCCGCTCCTCCGCCCGGCTAACGCTCGAATACCTGGCCTTTGCTGACCCCGAGGACCTGCGACCAGTGAACGAATGGGGCACCAGGGACACCCTGATCGCGTTGGTGGCAGCCCGGATCGGAGAGGTCCGATTGATCGACAATTTGACCGTGAAGCGCCAACGCACCCATGCGTAACGGCAAGAGCTAACTTTGCCTTCCTCAAGCGAACACGGGGAATGACGGAGAAGGAGATGAGCATCGAAGTGGTGCGCGCCAAGATCCATCGGGTCTCGGTCACCCAGGCTGACCTGAATTACATCGGCAGCATCCAGGTGGACGAGGACCTGGTCGATGCTGTTGGGCTGGTGGAAGGGGAAAAGGTCACGGTGCTGAACTGCCATAGCGGTGCTCGGATCGAAACGTATGTGATCAAAGGTGAACGCGGTTCGGGGATCATCAGCCTCAACGGTCCGGCCGCCCGAACCTGCCAGGTGGGTGATGTGGTGATCATCCTCTCATACGCGCGCATGAGCGTGGCGGCCGCCAGGAAATTCAGGCCCAGCATCATTTTTCCTGACGAACGAACCAATAAGCTAAAGTCCTGAGCCCATGAAGCGGAGCTTGGTGGCGGCGCTGAAGGTGCTCGTACCGGTTGCGCTCGGCATCTGGCTCATCTTTTACTTCTACAACGCACTTTCCCAGGAACACAAGCTCCAGCTGTTCGATGCCTTCGGCCGCGCCGAACTGGGATGGCTGGCCCTGAGCGTGGTCTTCGGCTGGCTCAGCCACATGAGCAGGGCTTGGCGTTGGCGTTATTTACTGCTACCCATGGGTTATACACCCCGTTTCTGGACCTGCTACCATGCGGTCATGAGCGGTTACTTCATGAACATGCTCCTTCCGCGCGCCGGAGAGGCCTCCAGGGCCGCACTGCTGTACCGCCGCGAGAAGGTCCCGTTCGTGAAAGGCTTCGGGACCATCATGGCGGAACGGGCCGTGGACCTTGTCCTGCTCGGGTTGCTGTTCGCTGCTGCCATGTGGCTGCAATGGGACATGCGCGAAATGTACCAGGAACGGATCGCCTCCTTTCGGGCAGGACAAGGCGAGGAGCCAACCGATGGGTTCCCCTGGGGTTGGGTGATCATGGGCGTTGCATTGATCGGGGTCGCTGTTGGTGGCTACCTCTTGCTCCAGCGCCCGGCTCTTCGGGCCCGCCTGATGGATACCCTGCGTGGTTTCGGTGAGGGCCTGCGATCGGTCCTGCATACGCCGAAACCCGTGGCCTTCATCCTGCATACCCTGGCCATCTGGGTCCTCTATGTGCTCATGTTCGCCGTTGGCTTCTTGTGCCTTCCAGCTACCGCAGAGGTGCCTCTTGCGGGCATTCTGGCCGGTTTCATCGCCGGAGCCATTGGCATCGTGCTCGTCCAGGGTGGGATCGGCGTCTACCCGGCATTCGTGGCTTTGATCGTCAGCATTTACATGGCCCCTCCAGAAGGCGGAGGGCTCCTTCGGCCCGAGGCGTTGGCCATGGGTTGGCTCATCTGGGTGGCGCAAACCTTGATGATCATCGTGCTGGGCGGGCTATCGCTACTTTTGATCTCCCGAAGTAGCGAGACCCCATGATCACGGAAGTGCAAGCCACACCCTTCGATCAGCACATCACAGACCATGCAGGCATGATCCGCCAGGCCTGTATTTGGCGTGTCAAGGAGGACCGGATCGTGTTCACCAACGGCTGTTTCGACATCCTGCATCGAGGCCACGTCGAGTATTTGGAGGAAGCCGCAGCCTTGGGCGATCGCCTGGTGGTGGGCATCAACAGCGACAGCAGTGTGCGGGGACTGGGCAAAGGTCCCGATCGGCCCGTGAATGACCAGGAAAGCCGGGCCAAGGTGCTTTCCGCATTGCGTTGTGTGGATCTGGTGGTCGTTTTCGACGAAGCCACCCCCTTGGAACTGATCCAGGGCCTGAAGCCGGAGGTCCTGGTGAAAGGAGGCGACTGGGCCGAAAAGGACATCGTGGGGGCCGATGTGGTGCGCGCTGCTGGTGGTCAGGTGCGCTCGCTGAAGCTGGTGGAAGGCTTCTCCACCACTTCGATCCTGGACCGCATCCGTGGCTAAGGTCCGCTCCCGGTTCATTTGTCAGCAATGCGGGGCCGCCCATGCCCAGTGGTTGGGCCAATGCGGACAATGCAAACAGTGGAACACGCTGGTGGAAGAGGTGGTGGACCGCGTGGAGGAACGCCGCACCGCCAGCCGTAACCTGCGCGCCCGCAGCCCGAAGGCCGTCGCTCTGGACGCCATCTCCGCCGAGGAAGGTCCGCGTCTGACCCTGGGCGACCGGGAACTGGACCGCGTGCTTGGCGGAGGCCTGGTGCCCGGCAGCATCGTATTGATCGGCGGCGAGCCGGGCATCGGCAAGAGCACGCTGTTGCTTCAAACGGCTCTGCGCAACGGGGCGCCGCGCACCCTGTACGTCAGCGGAGAGGAAAGCGAGCACCAGATCAAGATGCGGGCGGAACGCATCCAAGGGAAGGGGCCCAACTGCTTCGTGCTCACCGAGACCAACACACAGAACCTGATGAAGCAGGTGGATGAGCTGGAGCCCAACCTGCTGGTGATCGACAGCATCCAGACCCTGCACACCGCTACGCTCGACGCCAGCCCGGGCAGTGTAGGACAGGTGCGGGAATGCACCGCAGAGCTCCTTCGCCTGGCCAAGACCACCAACATTCCTGTGGTGCTCATCGGGCACATCACCAAGGAAGGCTACCTGGCGGGGCCCAAGGTCCTGGAGCACATGGTGGATGCGGTGCTGCAGTTCGAAGGGGACCGGGACCATGCCTACCGGCTGCTGCGACCCTTGAAGAACCGTTTCGGTAGCACCAATGAACTGGGCATCTATGAAATGCGCGGCGATGGCCTGATGGCCGTGGAGGACCCCAGCCAGGTGCTGCTCGGCGACCGCGGTGAGCGGCCCAGCGGCGTGGTCGTTGCCGCCACGCTCGAAGGCATGCGCCCTCTGCTGATCGAAGTGCAGGCCCTGGTAAGCAGCGCCGTTTATGGCACCCCGCAACGCAGCGCCACCGGCTTCGACCTGCGGCGCCTGAACATGCTGCTCGCCGTGCTGGAGAAGCGCTGTGGCTTCAAGCTGGGTTCCAAGGATGTGTTCCTGAACCTAGCCGGCGGCTTCCGCGTGGAGGAACCGGCCATCGACCTGGCCGTCGTCTGCGCCGTGCTCAGCAGTAATGCCGACATCCCGGTGCCCCATACCGCCGCTTTCTGCGGTGAGGTGGGCCTGACCGGCGAGATCCGTCCGGTGAACCGCATGGAACAGCGCGTGGCCGAAGCCGCCAAGCTGGGCTTCGAGCAGGTATTCGTGCCCAAAGGCACCAAGGGACTACCCAGGGACCTCGGCATTCAAGTAGTGCCGGTCGGTCAGGTGGATGAGGTCTTGATGGCCTTGTTCGGTTAGGCCTGAGGATCTTCCCGGGAGCTTGCTCATTGCTTGACGAAGGCCCGAGAGGTAACCCTATTGGGACTTATGAGCACCAAGCGATATACCGAAGGCTTCAGCCCGATCAGGTCCACAGTCAGATAGGCATCCAAGGCGCCATGCACACGGCCTTCCCGCACCAGCTTCCCCACCGGGTCGTAGATCTGCCAGCGCTCCAGGTCGCGATCACGGACCGGACCAATATTGATGTGGTCAATGGCTGGATCGGGGAACGCGATCCAACCTGCATCCTCCAACGGAGGGCCATCGACCCCAGCGAACAAGGTACTGTCCAGCACGATGAACTCATCACCTGGTTCGTAATTGGCCCAGATGAAGAAGGTCAGGAACATCTCGTCCGTCGTGGTCGGTCCGAGGTAGACGTTCTGCGGAGGGATATTGGGGTTGTACGGGTTCTGGAAGGTGTTGTCGTAGACCCCAATGCTCTTGATCACGCTGCCTGCAGGTATCACTTCCACACTCTGGAAGTAGTAATAGCGCTGCCAATGGAAGTCCCATTGCGGGATGTCGATCAGGGGGATGCTGTCCTGACCCGGAGTCTCGTACCAGATCTTATAGCTCTTGCCCAACAAATGCATATGCGGACAGATGCCGATGAAGGAGCGCGTGGTCGGCACGGTGTATTCCTGATGGTATGTACTGATCGTGTTGGCCGGCAATTGGAAAGGACCATCCACCAGCGTCGGGGCCGACTGCCCCAGCAGCCAGCCCACACGGACCGGGCGTATCTCCTGCCCGGCAGTGAACTGCATGTTGATCAGGGTGGAATCGACCTGACCGATGGCATCCGGGCCGTAATGGATCTCCAGCACAAAGTCCGCTTCGGGCGGTACGGCGATGCCCCACCCCGGAGGATAGTTGATGACGTCCCCGCCGGGCTGCCACGCGTTCATGTAGTAGCTGTACGTGGGGCTGCCGGTCTGTCCATTGAACCCGGGCAAGGGGTCCAGCAGATCGTTGGCCAGCGAAGCACCGGTCAGGTCATAGCTGATGTCGCAGTGGTGAACGACCGCGTCCAACCCGGGGATCACCTCCATTTTGTTGATGAACACCGTATCGGAGAAGGGATTCTCCACGACGAACCAGCGATACTCGTCGTTGTTGCTCTGCAGCGTATAGGGTTCGATGGCCACCACATGGTCGATGGTCGTCAGGACAGACCCGGTCGGCTGGTAGACCGGTGGTGTCGGTTCGAGGCCCGGATCGCCGAAAGGAGCACCGAAATTGATCCAATCCACGACCGCATCGATCTCAGCTTGGGTAAGTACATTCTCATTGCTGAAATGCCGGTATTCGGGATCCGCTGGCCAGGGGGGCATATGGCGGGTGGTAATGGCGCCTGGGATCACATTCCCTGCGCCCACCACATCCGAGTAGCTCATCAAAGAGAAGGGTGCGATACCCCCCTCGTGATGGCACGAACTGCAATGATCGTAAATGATGTTCGCCACATCCGGGCTCCAGATCGGATCCTGGCCGGAAATGCTTCCGTAAAGAAGCACGCAGACCAGAGCGGGAAACGCGTGGTTGGCCATCGCCAGTGCAAGATAGGTTGAGGCCGGACCTCAGCAGCCTTTTCGAACCTTACTGCGCCACGAGGCCGAACAAGCCTCTCAGGTCGGGGGAAAGGATCACTTCTATCCGCCGGTTCTTGCTCTTATCCTGAGGGTCCAAGGGCAGGTACTCACTGCGCCCTGCGGCCGTGATGCGCTGAGGATCGATACGGCTGTTCTCCTGCAGGATGCGCACCACGCTTGTGGCCCGCTCCACGCTCAACTCCCAGTTGTCCTGGAAACGGGACCCAGGCAGGAACTTGTCCGTGTCCGTGTGCGCTTCCACCAGGATGCTGATGTCCTTGTCACCCTCGATGGCCTTCGCCAGGTCCACCAAGGCTTTTCGGCCATTCTCATCCACCATGGCACTTCCGCTCGGGAACAGGAGCTTATTCTCCATGCTCACGTAGAGGCGACCATCGCGTTGTTCCACTGTGAGCCCTTTCCCTTCGTAGGCCGTCAAAGCACGGCTCACCCGTGCCTTGAGGTCCTTCATGGCCTGGTCCTTCAGCTCCAATTCCGCACGCAGATCGGCGAGAGCAGCCTCCCGCTGGGCCAGGGCCTTGCTCGAGCGTGCGATCGAATCCTCCTTGTTCTGCAGGTCAAGCCGCAGGGCCTCCAGGTCGGTGAGCAACTTCCGGTTCTCACTGTCGCCGCCCGCCAGCAGCTTATTGTACTTCTCGAGAAGTTCGTCGTTCAGGTCATTGATCTTATCGTATTGACGCTGCATGGTGCGGAGCGAATTGCCCATGACCAGGGTATCACGTTCCAGGCGCTTGTTGTTGCGTTCCAATTCCTCCAGTCGAACAGCCTGCTCATCGAGCATGGATTGCACTTCGCGCGCCTTGGCCTGTGCGGCTTCGCTATCGGCTTGATAACCCGCGATCCTCCCATTCACCTCTTCGTATTTTCGGGCAGGAACACAGGCCGAAAAACCGATGAACAGGAACGCGAAGAAAGAAAGCAGGTGCTTGGTCATCAGCATGGTCTTGGGTCTCGGACCGTGGCAAAGATCTTCAGGCACGTAGTTCGCATTCCGCGGAAGGAACTTTATTTGTGAACACTGCGTTCAGAGCAATAGGAACTTGCCATGGACACCACGAACCTGCCTAAGGATTGGGTCCTGCTTCCCGCATTGGACCTGGAACTGAAGCAATACCTCCTGCTGGCCTACCTGCAGCGCATCCAGGAGCGCTTCCGGCAACGCCGGTTGTACCCCCACCTGCATGAACTGCGTGAACGGGCCCTTGAATTGGTTCGTCTTCGGGAAGAACGGGTGGAAATGCAGGAGCTTTTGCCCAAGGAATTGAGCGGTGTCGACCCGGGATCCGCGCGGTTGCAGTTCAACCGGGCCAAGGAACTGGAGATATTCGAGGTCATCGATGAGATCATCGCATTCGCGCTGCCGGAGCTGGAGCGCTGGAACGAGGAGGGCCTTGCCTTGCGTGCCTACCTGCTCGAACACATCGACCTGGCCCCGGTGGGAGTGCTGCCGATGAACGACCGCGAAGGATTTCTCCTATTGCGGCAAGGCGCGGAGGCAAGCGCCTACACTTATAGCATGCCGCTGTATCGGGAGAGCCGAAGCGACCTTCAGTACCGCAGTGTGGTCACCCGTTTCGTATCCACTTATACGATCGATCTGGGGACCACCTACGAATGGATCAAAGGGGACCTGACCCGATCCTACAGGGCTATGCCCACCCCGGCGATGTTCGTCCTTGAATCGGAGATCCATCTGCCACGTATCGAGACCTATATGCCGTTGGCCAAACAATTGGTCTACCGACGGCTCACGGAACACCTAGCGCTTGGCTGAACCATCGGGGTCCTTCGCGAACCAGACGGCGCCCAGGTCACGGTATTCCATGGAATTGATCGGCATGTCGCGGACCTCCGGACGGAGCAGGCGTACGGAGCGTTCATGATAGATGGGCGTAAGGGCGAACGCGCTCATGGCCACATCCTCGGCTTGGGCGAAAAGGGATAATCGCTCCGTCGGATCCACGGAACGCTGCGCACTGGCGAACAGCGAATCGAACGTTGGGTCGATGAAGCGGGTCGTATTCAGGAACGTGGGCAGAGCCGTATCCGGTTCCGCGTTCTTCCCGTACAGCAGGGCGAGGAAGTTCTCGGGATCAGGGACGTCCGCCAACCACCCTTCGCGCCAGAACAGGGCCCTGCCGGATTCGATCTGCTCAAAATGGCTATCCGAGGGTAAAGCGGAGATGGTCACCGGAACACCCAACTCACGCTGGAGCATATCCTGGACCGCTTCGGCGACCTTGATGTAGCCGAACCCACCGGTATTCACGTTCAAGATCACAGAGGGCAGGCCCTTCCCTCCAGGGTAACCGGCTTGAGCGAGCAGCTTCCTTGCGCTGTCCGGTGCAAAATGATGGCCGGTCACCTGTTGGTATGGATAGCCCGCAATACCCGGTGCCACCAGTCCATGTTCTGCTGGCACGGCAAGTCCCTGCAGGACACTGTCCACAATGGTGCGCCGATCCATCGCCAGCGAGAACGCGGCTCGTACCAAGGGGTCGTCGAAAGGCCAACGCGAAGCATTGAACCCGTAGAACTGTACGGTCAATGCCGGGACCGACTGGACCACAAAGCGCCGCTCACCCGAGCCTGGATCCACACTGTCGTTCAACACATCCACACGTCCCACCGGCGGTTCGAACACACAACTGATGTGGCCATCCAGGAACCGGTCCAATTCCTTCTCCTTCTCGGGCTCGAAAGTGAATCGGACAGCGTCCAAGAATGGCAGGCGGTTCCCATGTTCGTCGGTAGCCCAGTGGTCCGGGTCGCGCTCCAGGACCAGGGCTTCCTCTGGAACATGCACCTTCATCCGGAACGGCCCGGTCCCGATGGCATGGGTCATCAAGTCGTTCCCATAGGCATCCATGAGCTCTCTGGGCCAGATCCAGCAGCCTTGATGGGCAAGAACTTGCAGGAAGTTCGGCATTGGATGCACCAGACTTATCCGGAACGTCGATCCATCGATCACCTGGAGCCCGACCACGCCCTCCTCGGGGAATTCACCTTCGGAGGTAGCTGCGAAATAGGCATTCGCACCGACCACCTGATCTTGAAAGAGCCAGAACATTTGGTTGTTCCGGTCATCGGTGCAGATGGCTTTGAAACACTCCAGGACATCATAGGCATCCACGCGGCGGTCCTCCTTGTCCGCAAAAACGGGATCGTCATGGAAGAACACATCCTGCCGGAGATGGAACGTGTATTCCGTGGCGGTGGGATCCACCTCCCAGCGTTCGGCAATGCACGGTCGTATGCTCAGGTCCAACGGGTCCAAGCGCACCAGGCCTTGGTATATCTGCGCAGCGATCCGATGGGCGGATGCCTGCGACAGGCTGAGCGGAAAGATGCTTCGAAGGATCTCCGTCTCGTTGGCGTTGAAGACGCCACCGTAACGTTTACCGCCTCTCGCCTCGCGGAGCGCCCCTTGCTCAGCGTCCCCGCACGACCCGGCCAGCAAGGCCAGCAAGACTAGTCCGGTCAGGATCCTGTTCACCCGATCGCGCAATGTGGCCGGCAATGTAGCCGTATCCTCCCAACGGACGTTCGCAGACCAGCGCATAGCATCAACGATCGGATCTTGATGGACGAATGATGCCGCTTCGCCGACCTTCGGATAATTTTCACGCTTTCGGTGCGTACTTGCTTTCCCGTGTTCCCTTTCGGCCCTGCACCGCTACGGCAGGTCCTGTGCTGCCTGGCTCTGACGTGGGTCGTTCTCGCCCCTGTGGTCCAAGCCCAGGAGCTGGGCAATCTGCGCACAAAGCGGGTCTTCCTGGACTCTGCCGTGTTCCTTTTGGATACGCTGAGCATCGCACCGGGCTCATTGACCCTGGCCCGGAACGGCCAGGCGGTGCCGGCAGAGCGCTATACGCTGAGCGACCTGAAAGGCGAGATCACCTGGAACGGGCCTCTGCCGACCGATACACTGGTGGCGCGCTATCGCGTGCTCCCTCTGTTGTTCACCAAACGCTTTGCGCACAAGGAGCGCGACCGCTTGCTGGCGCCTGCCGGTTCGAAGCCCGATCCCTTCAAATACGTTGCTTCGGATCGACGCGAAGACCTGTTCAGCAGTTCCGGGTTGAACAAGACGGGCAGTATCAGTCGTGGTGTACTCTTTGGTAACAACCAGGACCTGTCCGTCAATAGCACCCTGAACCTCGAGCTGAGCGGGAAGATCACCGACCGGGTGAACGTGCTTGCCTCGATCACGGACAACAACATCCCGGTGCAGGCGGACGGAAATACAGCTGAACTTCAGGACTTCGACCAAGTGTTCATCAAATTGTTCGATGAGAATTGGGAGCTCATCGCGGGCGACCTCGTCCTGCAACGCCCCAAGAGCCATTTTCTGACCTACTTGAAGAAGAATCAGGGCCTGTCCTTCACGCAACGATCGCGGTTGAACGATCGGGCGCGCAACGAGGTCGGGGCCACCGCAGCGTTGTCCAAAGGCAAATTCGCGCGCAACCTGATCCAGGGTGTGGAAGGGGTCCAAGGACCCTATCGCTTGCGCGGCGATCAGGGCGAAAGTTTCATCATCGTACTCTCCGGCACCGAACGCGTGTTCATCGATGGCCAGTTGCTCCTGCGCGGACAGGAGTTCGACTATGTGATCGACTACAACACCGCAGAGATCTCCTTTACGGCGAAACGCCTGATCACCAAGGACCGAAGGATCATTGTCGAATTCCAATACAGCGAGCGGAACTATTCCCGCTCCATGGTCCGCCTGGATGATACGTTCGACCTGGGTAAGGAGCAGTTCCGCCTGAGCGTCTTCTCCGAACAGGACCACAAGAACCAACCCCTTCAGCAAAGCCTGACCGATGCCGAACGACAGGTCCTGTTCGATGCGGGGGATGATCCTCTGGCCGCAGTGGTCCCGGGAGTGGACAGTGTGGCCTTTGACGAGAACGAAGTGTTGTACCGACAGCTGGACAGTTTGGGCTATACGCCGGTCTATGTGTTCAGCGCGGACCCGGAATTGGCCCGCTTCAGGGTCTCATTCAGCAATGTGGGCATAGGGAACGGTGATTATGTGCAGCAGGAGTTCACACCGAACGGTCGCGTGTTCCGATGGGTGGCACCCGACACCGTGAGCGGGCTGATCGTACGCAGGGGAGAATACGCTCCCGTACGACCATTGGTGACCCCACGGGTGCAGCAGGTCGTCACCCTGGGGCATGATCATCGGAATGACAACGGGCTCCGTACTTCCACCGAATTGGCGTACTCCAGGCTTGACCGGAACACGTTCAGCCCCCTGGACGACGGGAACGACGAGGGAGTGGCAGCGTTCCTGGACCTTGAAAAGGCCTTCCCCCTGGGTGGAAAAGACACGACCCTGGAACTTGTGGTAGGCTTGATGGGCGAGGGACTTACGAGCACGTTCAGACCCGTGGAACGATACCGGGCGGTGGAGTTCGAACGGGATTGGAACGCACTGACCGTTCCACTTGATGGCGATCAACTGCTGGCTGGGGCCTCCGTTGGACTTCGTTCAGCCAGGAGCGGCTCGATCGCGTATTCCTCGAACACGTTCCAGGTCCGTGATCGCTACTCGGGATGGCGTCAGGAGCTGGTCAGCGACCTGCGCCCCGGTGCGAACGAGATCATCGGCAAGGCCAGTTTTCTCAGTACCCGGGAGCCCATAAGGACGGACTTCGTCCGCAACAAATTCCGCATCGCGCGTCACATGCCGTGGATCACCGTGGGCATCCAGGACGAGCACGAACTGAACCGCAGACGTGCTGACACCACGGACCAACTGGAGGTGGGCAGCTATCAATTCTTCGATTGGGAGGTGTTCGTGCAAAGCCCTGACACCTTTCGCAACAAGTTCCGCCTTTCTGCAGGACAGCGTTACGACGATGCCCTGAAGTCCGGAGAATTGGTCCGCAGCACCACAGCGACCGCCTATACAGCAGGGCTCGATCTTGGGCGGAACCCGAACAACCGTTTTTCAACCAGTTTGACGTACAGGCAGTTGCGGATCGAGGATAGCACATTGACCACTCAAAGGCCGGAGGACACCTACCTGCTGCGCTTGGACCACGACCTGAACCTGGGCAAGGGGCTCATGATCTGGGACCTGTTCTATGAGTTCGGGAGCGGATTGGAACAGCGAAGGGCGTTCGTCTATGTCGAGGTGCCGGCGGGCCAGGGGGTCTATGTCTGGATCGACTACAACAACAACGGGATCAAGGAATTGAACGAATTCGAGCTGGCCAACTTCGGATACGAAGCGAACTACCTGCGCGTCAACGTTCAGACCAATGATTTCGTCCGTGCATACAACAACCAGTTCAGCGCCGCGTTCGACCTCCGTCCAGCGGCAAAATGGGGCACTGCAAAAGGCTTTAGAGGCTTCATCGGACGATTTTCCGACATGGCTTCATACCGCAGCGACCGGCGCACCCGGACAGATGACCTTCTGGTCGCCTTGGACCCCTTCGATCCCGACCCCACCGACACCTTGCTTACCTCGTTCCTTTCATCGGTCAGGAACACCTTGTACTATGACCGGTCCAGCAGGACCTGGACCGTGGACCATACCTACCTGAACGACCGTACCAAGACCCTGCTGTTGAACGGTTTTGAAGCCCGGGTCCGCGAATTCGATCAATTCCGGATCCGATGGAACACGACCGATCAATGGACAGCGGATGTGGAAGCGGAGATCGGCCGGGTATCCAACAACTCCGACCTGATCGAGGGTCGGACATTCTGGATCGACCAAAGCGGTGTAAGGCCGCGGGTGACCTGGCGCCCGAACACCAACCTTCGAGGAGCCATTTCCTTCCGGTATACGGACAAGCGGAACCGGGAGGAGTTCGGCGGGGAAGCCGCCAACATCCAGGACCTGGGCTTCGAGGTACGTTGGAGCACTGCAGGAAAGGGGAGCCTGCAAGTGAACGGGAATTGGGTCACCATCGCCTATGATGGCGAGCAGAACAGCTCGTTGGGCAACGAAATGCTGTCGGGACTGAAGGTGGGCTCCAATCTGACCTGGAGCGTGGCGATCCAGCGCAAACTGAGCAACAACCTGCAGATCGACCTGACCTATAACGGACGGTCATCCAGAGATGTGCCTGTGATCCATGTCGGGGGGGCACAGGTCCGGGCCTTCTTCTAAGCTCACTTCAGGTCGAAGGTCGTCCGTGCGACCTTTTCCCCGGCCTCGTAGATCTCCACGATATACTGACCCGTGCTCATGCTACCTGACGCGTTCCAGAAGATGCATACATCCACTGGCTGGTTCTGGTAATTGAGCTCGCGCTTGCTGCTGAACTCCCCTTCCACCCCTTCGAATTGGAAGCGGTTATTGGATTCGCTGGCCGGCAGGACCTTTCCATCCGGGCTGATGATCCGCATGTACAAGGTCTTATCCCCTGCTTTGGTCACGCGGTTCTCCCCGAGCGTAAAACAGCATTTTACCATTTCAGCCTTGCTGGCACGCTGTGTATCGACCTGCTTGCCGTTGTTCCGGAGGAACAGAGCCCCCGCCGAGATGCTCGTAGTCGTCAGGATCGACCCCTCTCTGATCAGCGCCCGTTGCTCTTCGGACATGGTCTGCAGGGCCTCCTTTTCACCTTGCACCTCACCGAGCTCCTGCCGGATGGTCAGGTTCTCCGCGGTAAGTAGCTGGTTCGCCTGGTTCAACGAGTCGATCGTGACCACGTACCCTTTCATGATCTTCCTCAGGGTCTCGGCCTCCTTCTTCGCCTTGAACAGATCCGTCTTGCCGCGCTTCACCTGGGCCAGCAGGTCCTCGATCTGCTCCCGCTGAGCATCCATCTCTGTTCGAAGCTGCTCGTTCTCGGTGTCCAGGGTGTCATACTGGGCCAGCATGTCCTCGAGCATGCGCGTCACGTTCTCCTTCTCGCTGGACACTTGTTCCACTTCAGCCTGCGTGCTCTCGTTCTGACGTTTGCTCTGAGTAAGAAGGTAGAGCATCACCACATTGCTGATCAGGAGCAGGACCACCAATGCCAATAGCGCGGTGTTCGAGCGGGATCGAGGGGCCCCTGTGCCGGGCGCGTTCGTGTTGGACTGGTCCATGTGCAGGTATACCGTGAATGGTATTTGGGCGCTAAATTATCCCCGTGCCGGCGGCTGCCGGCTGACAGCGAGCCCAATTTTCAACAACGCAGCCTTGGCATCCGTCCGGAACAAGACCGACCACTGGTTCAGCGATCTGTTGGGCCTCTTTCTGCCCAGACGCTGTGCTGCTTGCGATGACCCGTTGATGCAAGCCGAACGGGGAGCATGTTTGGCATGCGCGAACGATCTCCCTTTCACGCGTTTCCATGATATGCCCGGGAACCCCGTGGAGCAGCTCTTCCTCGGCAAAGTGGACATGCACGCAGCATCGGCCTTGTTGCGATTCAATCGATCCGGTCAGGTGAAACGCATGCTCCACCGATTGAAATACCAGGGTGATCGGGATATCGGGATGGAGCTAGGATGCTTGATGGCCAAGGCCGTGGTCGCTTCCTCACGCTTTGAGGGGATCGACTCGGTCCTACCGGTTCCGCTACACCCCTCGCGGTTGCGGACCCGAGGCTACAATCAGGCCCAATTGCTGGTGGATGGATTCCGGGAGGTTTGGCCATTGGAGCCACTCGCGAACGAGCTGGTCCGCACAGTGCCTACCCCGAGCCAAACCCGCAAAGGACGGCAGGAACGCTGGCTGAACGTGGTCAGAGCGTTCGAATTGACCGATCCCGGTAGCTTGACGGGACGCCATGTACTGCTGATCGATGATGTGATCACCACCGGCGCTACAATGGAGGCATGTGCCAGAGCCCTCCTGAGCACCCCGAACGTTCGCGTGAGCGCCATGGTGGCGGCCATGGCATAGCAGGATACCTTTGCGCCATGCCCGAAATGCTGAACATTGCATCCACCACGGACCGGGAGGTCCGCTATGATGCCTTGCTCCCCCAGGCCGCTGCTCTGGTCGCCGAGGGACCGGACATGGTCGGAGCAATGGCCAATCTTGCCGCAGCGATCCATGACACGTTCGCGTTCCTCTGGGTCGGGTTCTACCGTGTGGTCGGGAACGAGCTTCACCTGGGCCCGTTCCAAGGTCCGATCGCCTGTACCCGCATCGCCTATGGCAAAGGGGTTTGCGGCAGTGCCTGGAAAGAGGGGCGTACCCTCGTGGTCCCGGATGTGGACGCATTCCCCGGGCATATCGCCTGCAGCTCGGAAGCACGCTCCGAGATCGTCGTTCCCGTCCGTGATCGTTCGGGTAACCTGGTCGCTGTACTCGATGTTGACAGCACCGAAAAGGGTGGGCTGGATGAGCGCGATGCACGGGGATTGGAGCGTGTTGCCCAACTCCTGGACCGCTGGGCATGAGGTCCAGGTACGCAGCATGGTTGCTGCTGTTTTCCGCGTGTGCCCAGGTGCGGGCCCCTTCCGGAGGGGATGTGGACACCGACCCTCCGGTCCTGATCGACGCTTTGCCTGCGAATGGAGCCACCCGTGTCGCCACGGACGAGATCATGCTCCGATTCGATGAACGCATTCAAGTGAACAGCGGCCGGAACAAGGTGCTGGTCTCACCCCCACTGGCTGCGCCTCCCACAGTGAAACGCTTCGGACCTTATGGAATGACCATCCACTTGAACGCCCCACTGGGTCCCGATTCGACGTATGTCTTCAACCTGACCGAGGCGGTATCCGACCTGACCGAGGGTAACAAGGCCACTGAGCTGATCTATGTGATCTCCACCGGAGATCATGTCGACAGTCTGGTCCTGGCCGGCGTGGTGACCGATGCTTTCACAGGTGCCCCGGTCAGCAAAGCGGTCGTCTTGCTCTATGCTGAGAACGACACCAGTTCCTTCCGAACGGGACGCCCATCCTATTTCACCCGCTCGGACGAACAGGGTCTGTTCGTGGTCCCCTTTCTTCCGGAAGGGAGATATGTTGTCTTGGGACTCAGCGACCAGAACGGGAATCTTCGGTACGACCTTCCCAATGAGGATATCGCCTTCCTGCCGGAACCTGTCGTTGTCAGTGCTTCGGACACCGCGATCGACTTTTTGACCCTCAACTTGTTCCGAGAAGCCAGCGCTCGGCAGTGCGTCCTATCCCATCAAGTCACCGCCGATCGCGCCTGGGAAATGGTGTTCACGCGGCGTGCCGGCCAGATCGCCATTGAATCGCTGCCCTCCAACGGGACGGACCCCGATTGGGAGGTCCACTGGAACAAGGGCAGGGATACGCTCCTGGCCTGGCCTGCCGATACCACAGCCTTGGCAGGAATGCGCTTCGTCATCCGCGAAAGCGATGGACCGGTCGACACATTGACGTACCGGGTTCGCGAACAATTCCCCTATACCCTTGAACTTCAGCCCTTTTCGGTCCCGGGTCCGCTCGGTCCACAATGGCGGATACGCTGCGCAAGACCGGTCGCCTCGTTGAATTCCAACAGACTTGTTGCCGCAGGTGGCCTGGGAGCGGGCTCCTTCAGCTTTGTCCAGGATACCATGGATAGTCGCACCGTACGGCTCGAGTTCGTTGGTCCGGTGCCGGACAGTGCGTCGCTTCTGCTATTACCCCGCGCGATCAGGGATATCTACGGGTCATGGAGCGATAGTTTGCTCATCGAACCGGGTAGCGGCGGCTCGAACGCG
The DNA here is from genome assembly GCA_020437905.1 of Flavobacteriales bacterium. Taxonomy (GTDB): domain Bacteria; phylum Bacteroidota; class Bacteroidia; order Flavobacteriales_F; family PHOS-HE28; genus PHOS-HE28. Next base: position 26,870 of record JAGQVN010000065.1, on the reverse strand, counting down.
ACCGGGGCATTGGAGCTGAAACTCAACCCGACACAAGGAAGGGAGGGAGGTCTCATCGTACAGTTGCTCGATGCTTCGGGGCGTATCGCCTATCAGGTGGAGAGCCCCAGCGACCAGTATGCCGTGAAGTTCCCGCACGTGCGGCCCGGGGCCTATTCCCTGAAAGCGATCGTGGATCGGAACCGGAACGGGGTGTGGGACACGGGCGATCTGACCGGCAGGCGTTCTCCTGAAGAGGTCCTACTTCACCAGGAAAAGGTGACCGTACGGGTGGATTGGGTGGTAAAGGTGGATTGGGACCTTTGAAACCAGAACTATTTCAAGCGGTTGGCAACCATCTGTGTAAATTCAACGTCACCCTTGGGAATTATGACTGATCCACCAGATCGGTCCGATGAACGTATTTTGACCGAACGCACAGCTGCGAGCCGTTCGTAGCTCAACGAACAAATGACCATGTGGAGTAAGATCCTTCGAGGTTTTGCTTGTTCCTTGATCGTATCCACCCAGGTGGCCGGGCAAGGCGTAGTGCCCACGATGGGCAAGGAATTCTGGTTGGGGTTCATGGAGAATTACCAAGGGAACGCCAATCAGCGCCTGGATATCTTCATCACTTCCTACACGGCAGCCACGGGCACGGTAACCATGCCCTTGACGGGGGTGAGCATTCCCTTCAACGTGGTGCCGAACGTGACGACCACTGTCACGTTGACCCCTGCACAGGCCATGCACTACACCTCCGAGGTCATCGAGGACCTATCCGTGTTGGTTGAGGCCAGTGATACGGTGGCGGTCTTCGCGATCAACTTCGAGTCGTACACAGCCGATGGCACCACCATCTATCCGACCCAATCCCTGGGTACCGAGTACCGGATCCATGCCTATCCAGGTCTCTCAGGGGTCTCGGGCCTGGTCTCGGAGTTCCTGATCATAGCGACCCAGGACGACACGGAACTGGAGATCACCACCACAAGCGATACGGAAGGTGGGCACCTGGCCGGGGTCCCTTGGACCGTGCAATTGGATTCCGGACAGACGTATCAGGTCAAGGCGAGCAATACGACCGGGGACTTTACCGGGTCCACGATCATCGGGACGGCAGCCAGCGGTAGTTGCAGGCCTTTTGCTGTCCATTCCGGATCGCTTTGCACGAATATTCCCAATGGCTGTACAGCGTGCGACCACGTGGTCGAACAGAATCTGCCGCGGAACGTGTGGGGTACGAAGTATTATTCTGTGCCCTTCTCCACCACGACCGGGCATACCTATCGCATTCTTGCCGACCAGAACAACACCCAGGTCACGGTGAACGGCGGTGCTCCTATCATCCTGAACGCCGGGCAATTCGTGGAGGTGAACAATTTCGCACCGGCGGCTTGCTTCGAAGGGAACAAACCGTTCAGCGTCGCTCAGTTCATGCAAGGGATCAACTGTGGCGGAGCAGGTGACCCCGCACTCCTGATCCTGAACGCGGAGAACCAGCAGATCGACAACATCACTTTCGCCACGGTCGCTTCCACGGTGATCACCGCCCACTTCCTGAACATTGTGACCGAGACTTCCAATGTGAACCAGGTGTCCTTGGACGGCGCGCTCGTTCCAGCCGGTTCGTTCACGGCCTTCCCAACCTGCGCTACGCAATCATATGCCACGGTGCCGCTCACGGCAGGAAGCCACACGCTGACCTGCCCCGGTGGATTGAGCGCCTATGTCTACGGCATGGGTAGCGCAGAGAGCTATGCGTACTCCGTCGGTTCCTTTACACCGGTACCTCCCTTGAACATCGACTCGGTGTTCTGTGGTGTGGATAGCACAGGAACGCTTACGCTGGCGCCGGCCAATCCCATTTTCGACCCCTTCTGGACCACCGTGAGCGACCCGACGGACACGCTACACTTTGGTCTGAGCTACACATTCACACCGACGGGTAGCGACATTTATGTGGTCACCGGATATGAGAACTTGAGCCAGTGCGAGGAACAATATTTCTTCAGTGTGGAGGTGGACACCCCTCCCATCCTGAGCCCAACAGCGAACGGAGTGCCGGCCCCTGCATCCATCACGATCTGCTCGAACGAGACCGTTCAGTTGGACGTGGATGTTCAGCCACCTGGCACCTATCTGTACAATTGGTGGCCGGATCCCCAGTTGAACGATGGGTCCATTGCCAACCCGATCGCCACGCCCACCCAATCGGGGTGGTTCTTCGTGAGCGTGAGCACCTTGAACGGTTGTGCGGTAGCGTTCGACAGCCTGTTCATCAATGTCATCCCCGGCGATGTGCTGGTCTATGATGCCTTGACCGAGGTCGATGTCCTCTGTTTGGGCGATTCCTCGCAACTGGACCTGGACGTTCACCAGATCATCGCCACGGACACCTTCGAGACCGCATTGGGGGTCATGTGGAACAGTGTGCAGGGGGGGGTGATCGGGAATGCTTGCGGAAGCGTGTTCGGCGATGCCCTGTATTTCGACGGGCCGAACCCCAGACAGGCGGAAACGATCGGCTTGGATGTTTCCGCCGGGGGCTCGATCCGATTCGCCATTAAGATCGGGGCAGGTGCTCCACCCTGTGATGATGCCGACCCCGGCGAGGATGTGGTCTTGGAATACTCCACCAATGGAGGGGGGGCATGGACGGTGATCGCCACCTATTGGGAATTCCTCTATCCCAACTTCACCACCGTGACCGTACCGATACCAGTGGGGGCTCAGACCGCGAACACGCTGTTCCGTTGGAGACAGCTCGCCAGCGGAGGCCCAGGGAACGACAACTGGAGCCTCGACAATGTGTCGATTGGCGTCCAGGATCTCACAGGGTTGACGTTCAACTGGTCCCCCGCGGCCACACTGAGCGCGGCCAACATTGCTGACCCCATGTCCTACCCGACCGTTTCGGGCTGGTATTACGTGACCTCGGTGGATAACCAGACGCAGTGCAGTTATCAGGACTCGGTTTTCATTGATGTAGGTCAACCCTTCAGCATCGACGTGACCCCTGATACATCGATCTGCGACATTGCCGGCATCCAGTTGGATGCCATTCCCAATGGAGGCGCCAACCATACCTGGTCCTGGACGCCTGGGGCCACGTTGAGCGCAGATTTCGTTCAGGACCCGGTGGCGACCCCGGCCGTAACGACCACCTACTATGTGACCGTGACCACCGGCTTTGGATGCGTGGAGACCGACAGTGTGACCGTGACCGTTTCCGGGGCTTTGGGCCTCACCATCAGCACGTTGGACGATGACCTCTGCCAGGGAGAAAGCACGACGCTGGATGCGAGCATCAATGGCAGTACGACCAATTTGGTCTATTCATGGACCCCGGCCGCATCGTTGAACGATGCGACCATCCAGGACCCGTTAGCTACGCCGGTAGTAACGACCGACTATCAGTTGACGGTCACCGATACGGTAAGTGGATGCATCCTGGTCGAGAACATTCTCATCAACGTGAGCACCGCCTATTTGGTCACCGGGACCAATGATACGACGCTCTGTGACCCCGTTGGATTCCAACTGGATGTGCAACACAATGTGCCCAACCCGGTCTATTCCTGGACGCCTGCTCCGTATTTGATCGGTGCCAATACGGCCACCCCGACGATCACCTTCGATTCTTCTGCACAATACATCGTGGTCGTTCAGGACCCCTTGGGGTGCTCTGCAAGGGATACGGTCAATATCACGGTCCCCTTCGATGACCTGACCTTCATCTCGGACTCGTCCCTTTGCGCGGGTGACACCATGGTCATCGATGCGGGCTATCCCGGCAGCACTTATGCCTGGACCCCGAACAATGAGACCACCCAAACGATCACAGTGACCACGGCCGCGGACTACACCGTGGTGATCACCGATACGAGCGGATGCCAGACCACCTTCACCACACAAGTGACCGTCGATCCGCTGCCCGTGATCGTCCTTGGGCCCGATACTTCGCTGTGCATCGGCGAGGCCTGGACCATGGATGCCGGCAATCCAGGTTCCCAGTACCTCTGGAATACCACCGAGACCACACAAACGATCACGGTGAGCACGGACGACACTTATTGGGTGGAAGTAATGGACCAGAATGATTGCACCAACCGCGACTCGATCCTGGTGGTCTTCGACCCCTTGCCGGTCATCCAGTTGAGCGACACCATGGTTTGTATCTCCGAGACCGTGGACCTGAACGCCGGCAATCCAGGAAGTTGGTACCTCTGGAGCACCAACGAGACCACGCAGACGATCCAGGTGGATAGTGTTTCGGGTGTCTATTCCGTTGTGGTCACCACCCCGACTTTCTGCGTGGACTCCGCGGATGCGGTCCTGACATTCAGCCCGTTCCCGGTCGTCGACCTCGGACCTGACGAAGCGCTCTGTGATACGGATACCATGTGGTTGGATGCCGACAATCCGGGTGAGTCCTTCCTGTGGAGCGATGGGGTAACGACACAGACCAATTACGCTACGGATGATGCCATCGTGTGGGTGGACGTGTTCAATGGGTATTGCACTACGCGCGATTCCATCACCTTGGTCTTCAACCCTCTTCCGATCCCGATCCTGGAGGACAAGGTGGTAGTGTGCCTGGATGTACCCCCGAACAAGATCTTGCTGGATGCCGGAAATCCGGGATGCACGTTCATGTGGAGCACCGATGAGACCACACAGACCATTGATGCGGATACGTATGACTGGTATGTGGTGGAGATCACCACCCCACTGAACTGCACGATCACGGATAGCATCGAGGTGATCGAATACTGCCCGCCAACCTGTTTCGTGCCGAATACCTTCACCCCTGATGGCGACGGGGTCAATGACCTGTTCTATCCCCTTGGGAACAATATCGGCACCATGGAGCTGAACATCTTCGACCGCTGGGGGACATTGATCTACACAGGCAAGGACGACAAGAGCTTCTGGGATGGAAAGATGAACGGTAGTCCTGTTCGAGACGGTGTATACGTTTGGAAGATCAAGTATCGCTTTGTCGAGGATGAGAACGGCACCCTCGGTGCTGAACAGGAGCAGATGGGGCATGTGACCCTCCTTCGTTAGATCCGCTGTTAGTAATGTGAAGAAGGGCCAGCCGGAAGGTTGGCCCTTTTTTTGGTCTTTTACCGGCAACTTTTGGCCGTGCGGCTCGTATGTACGGCGCGAACCATTGCTGCTGCTGGCTGGCAATAACGCAAGACGACCTACCAGAATGAGATACGCATTGCGCATCCTGATCGCGACCCTTGCGCTTTGCCCCACGACCACGCATGCTCAATCAGGCGCGACGTGGAATACTGCTGGCGAATTGTTCTGGCTGGGATTCATGCAGAATGCGTATGGAGCCCAAGAGTTGAGACTGTCGCTCCAAGCTACTGTAGCGACCAATGGAACGGTCAGCATCCCCCTCTCCGGGTGGAGCCAGTCGTTCTCCATACCGGCCAATGGGAGCACCGTGGTCGTGGTGCCGGCGCTGGCCGAGAACCAAGGGTCCGAGGTGATACGACCGCTTGGCATAAAGGTCGAATCGAATGATCCGATCATGGTTGCGGCGGCCAGCTATCAAAGCTTCACCCATGATGTGACCCAGGCACTTCCCCAAAGCGCCCTGGGTACCAGTTATCGCGCCCAGGCGTATCGCGGTCTTCCCGGGTTCAATGATTTCTATAAGAGCGAGCTGCTGGTCGTGGCGACCGAAGATGGGACCGAGGTTCGGATCACACCAAGCGTGAACACGGCCGGAGGAAGACCCGCCGGGGTCCCATTCCTGGTCAGCCTGAACGCTGGTGAATCCTATCAGGTCCAGTCCGCTCTCGCCTCCACCGATCTAACGGGGACCCTGGTGGAAGGAACCGACAACAGTGGTCCGTGCAGGCCATTCGCGGTGTTCTCCGGCTCCATGTGCGCGAATGTGCCCGTGGGCTGTCCCGCATGCGACCACATTTATGAGCAGCTGAGACCCATCGAACGATGGGGAACGAACTTTCATACCGCACATCTCTCCGGTACCACCTCGCACACCATTCGGGTCGTAGCCGCACAGAACAATACATCGATCTCGATCGATGGAGGGTTCCCGATCCCACTGAACGCTGGGGACGACCATGTGGTGAACGGGGTGACAGGGCCCGTATGTATCACCGCGAACAGCCCGGTGTCCGTGGCTCAGGTCATGGAAGGCTACAACTGCGCCGGAGGTGGTGATCCATCGCTGCTCCTCGTTGAACCGGATGGTCAGACAACACGCAACGTGCGTTTCACCACGCACGCTTCACCTCAAATATCCGTTCATCGGGTCGACCTCGTCGCGCCGGCATCCCTGATCGGACTGCTAACAATGGATGGCAACCCGGTCCCTGCCGCACAGTTCACCCCGTATGCTCAATGCCCGAGCTATGTCCATGCGAGTGTTGCAGTGTCCCCGGGATCGCATGTGATCGATGCCCCACAAGGCTTTCATGCCTATGTGCATGGGTTGGGCACCGGTGAAAGCTATGCGCGCGTGTGCAACAGGACCTATTCACCCGATGCGAGCCTGGATTCAACGTTGTGCGCATCCGGCCCGGTAACGCTGAACGCACCTCCCGACTTCACGAGCGTGCACTGGGAGGACCTGGATGCGCCTGGAGTGGTCCTCTCCTCAGGAACGAGCTATACCTACACGCCTTCCGGCAATTCCAGCATTGCTGCCGTGGAGACCCTGCCCTTGAGCGGATGTGAACGGCGCTTCGTCTACCACATTGGGCTTGAGGTTCCTGGAAGCATCCAAGCGCTGGCCAATGGATCCCTTTCATCGACCGTGTGTCAATTCGGCCAGGTCCAGTTGGGCAGCGCCCCCGTCCCCGATACTTCCGTATTCGATGTCAATTGGGGTCCTCCAGGCACCTTGAGCGACCCGACCATACCGGATCCCATCGCTTATCCGATGAGCGATACCTGGTTCCGCCTTCACGTGACCAGCCCATTGGGTTGTGGGACCGTGGTGGACAGTGTACTGGTCGAAGTGGACCCCAATCTGCTCTTCGGCGTAAGAAGCAGTTCAAGTGATAGTGCCATTTGCCTGGGCGACCCTCTCACCTTGGTCGCAGATGCCGAACAGGCCCTGGTGTTCGATCAGTTCGAAGGAGGGCTGTCTCCCATGTGGCTCAGTGTGAACGCTGGGGCTCCCTCGACCACCTGTGGATCCGTCTCCGGGAACGCCCTGTTCTTTGATGGCGGTGCGCAGCGCAGGGCCCGGACCGTTGACCTGGACCTGACCAATGGTGGACGTATTTACTTCCTGCTCAAGATCGCGGATGGCATTGCGCCCTGCGAAGATGCAGACCCCGGTGAGGATGTTCGCTTGGAGTATTCCACCAATGGCGCGACATGGACCTTGCTTGAACATTTTGACGAGTCAGGCTATCCCAATTTTACCTCCGTTTCACTGGATATCCCGATCGCGGCGCAGACCAACACCACGTCCTTCCGCTGGCGACAACTGGCACACAGTGGCGTCGGAGAGGATGTCTGGGCCCTGGACAATGTGGTTATCACGCACTATGACAACAGCGCCGTGAATTTCGCATGGAGCCCATCCGCTTCCGTCAACCAACCCGGCCAGCCGACCTCTTCTGCCGCACCCGGTAGCAGTACTTGGTACTTCGTGGAGGCCTCCAGTACCAGCGGGTGCAGCACGAACGATTCCATCTGGATCGAAGTGCAGCCTCCGTTCTCCGTCACGGTCGGAGCCGACACCACCATCTGCGATGTATCCGGGATCCCCTTGGAAGCGGTTCCCAGCTCAGGCAACGTGGCCTCCTACTCCTGGAGCCCGAACAACGGAAGTCTTTCTGCACCTGATGTTCCCGATCCGGTCGCCACGCCGCAAAGCACGACCACCTACACGGTGCATGTGCTGTCCGATATCGGATGCGAGGCAACGGATGACATCACGGTCACAGTGGGTCAACTGATGGGGCTGAGCGTTTCCGCAGCCCAGACCATGTTGTGTCAGGGGAACAGCACGACCCTTTCGGCGCAGATACAGGCCAACGGTCCGACAACTCTGGTCTGGAGCCCCTCGAACACCCTCAGCTCCGCAACGAGCCTCACCCCCATTGCCACCCCATTGGCAACGACGAACTACCTGGCCACGCTGACCGATACGCAGAGCGGATGTGCGATCACCGACAGCGTGGAGGTCATAGTGACCACGGGCTATCAGTTGCAGACCACTCCCGATACAACGCTCTGCAACACGCTCGGCTTTCAATTGAACGTCCAGCACAACCTCCCCGCTCCGTTCACGATCGCATGGAGCCCTGCCAATCTGTTGAACTCCGGATCGGTCGCTTCGCCGGTGATCATGGCGGACACGACCATGCTATTCACTGTTACAGTGACCGATGTGAACGGATGCAGCATCACAGGCAGCGTGCAAGTGACCGATGCCTTTGACAACCTCATTACACCGGTATTTGAAAGCGCCTGTCAGGGAGAAAGCGTCTTACTGGATGCTGGATTCCCCGGCTTCAGCTACCTCTGGTCCCACGGCCCGACCTCGCAGCAGGTCAGCGTGAACAGCTCAGGTACGTACACGGTTGAGATCACCGATCCGCAAGGTTGTCAGACGATCAAGACATTCTTTGTGACCCTCGCCCCCCTTCCCGTTGTCGACCTGGGACCCGATCAGGCCATCTGCGGCGCTACCTCCACCACATTGAACGCGAACAGTCCCGGAAATACGGTGCTATGGAGCACTCAGGCCATCGGACCAAGCATCACCGTGAGCCAGAGCGGCACGTACAGTGCCACCGCCACCAGTCCTGCAGGATGCGTGAACAGCGATGTCGTTCAGGTGGAACTGCTCCCCGATCCGCTGGATGTCCTGCAGGACATCACCACCTGCGAGTCAACCCTCCCTGTGCTGGACGCCGGGAATTCCGGTTCGACCTATCAGTGGAACACCAATGAGACCACGCAGACCATTGTGGCATCGAGCAGCGGCACCTACTCGGTGACCGTGACCAACATCCAGAACTGCTCGCTCACCTTCGATGCCATCGTGGTGCTTGTCCCTGAACCCCAAGTGGATCTCGGTCCGGATACGACGGTGTGCTCGAACGCATCGTTCCAGTTGAACGCTGCGAACCCTGGGCTCGCACACCTGTGGAACACCGGAGCGACCAGTGCCTCGATCACACCCACCAACACGGGCATCTATTGGGCAGAGGTAACGGATGGTCCATGTACCGTGCGTGATTCGGTCGTCGTCACGATCGAACCGGCACCGTCGGACCTGCTGTTGGATGTGACCGCGTGTGTGGATCAGACGGTCGTGCTCGATGCGGGGAATGTCGGAAGTGCCTACCAGTGGAACACCGGCGCGAACACCATGACCATTGTGGCTGACAGCAGCGGGACCTACGAGGTCCTGGTAACGAGCCCGGCCAACTGTGCGGAGACCTTCGACGCCACCGTACTACTCGTGCCTTTCCCGATCGTGGACCTGGGACCGGATACCGTGCTCTGCGAAGGGGATGTCCTCACACTGAACGCTGGTCAAGCCGGGAATACGTATGCCTGGAGCACGGGGGCCACAGCCTCTTCGATCGATGTCATGCAAGGCGGCACCTACTCGGTATCGGTCAGCAATGGATATTGCGTCAGTACGGACGAGGTCCAGACGACCTTCAACCCCGCACCTGCCAGAATAATCAGCCGGGAGCAGTTCGTATGCCTGGACGAAGACCCCCATTACGTGGTCATCAATGCCGGGAACGATGGCAGCCAGTTCGACTGGAGCACCGGCGCACAGACCCAGATGATCCTGGCCGGGGCCTACGGCTGGTATTTCGTGAACATCACCAACCAATACGACTGCGCTTTACGCGATTCGGTCGTGGTCACTGAGTTCTGCCCTGCGACGCTGTACGTACCCAACACGTTCACGCCGAACAACGATGGCATCAATGACTATTGGGGGCCGGTGGGGAAGAACGTAGCCACCATGGAGCTCACCGTTTTTGATCGCTGGGGCGGCGTGCTGTTCACATCGAACTCATTGGATGTGCTGTGGGACGGCCGGGTCGGTGGGGACCTTGTCCCGAACGACATGTACGTGTGGAAGATGCGTTACCGGTTCATCGAGGACGAAACGGGCAAAGTGGGCATGGAGCATCAGCAGATGGGACATGTTCAGGTGCTCCGTTGAGGGACGTGGCGCTCGGCTGTCGTGACGGGCAGGAGCTTAAAACTCCAATTCGAAACTGTCGGCATCCTTTGCCACCGGGAACTTCTCCCGGAACTCCTCCAGAGAAACACGATCAAGGCTGCAGTTGACAAGACCTTCCGCTGAAGGTCCAAGGGAGGCAAGTACCTCCCCCTTCGGATCGACAACCACCGAATCACCGGAGTATGCGATCCCGTTGCCATCCTCGCCCACCCGGTTCACGCCAGCCACATAGCATTGGTTCTCGATCGCTCGGGCCTGCAAAAGCGTGCTCCAAGGCGCGCGTCTCGCTTCAGGCCAATTGGCCACGTACAATGCCAGATCGTAATCGCCCCGGTTCCGGCTGAAAACCGGGAATCGCAGATCGAAGCAGATCTGCAAAAGGATCCTCCATCCGCGCCAATCGACGACGACGCGCCGATCCCCGGCAGCATAGTGCTCGTGTTCTTGAGCAAAGCGGAACAGATGGCGCTTGTCATAGTGGACAACGGCTCCATCGGGCCGCACGAACAAGCCGCGATTGTACCGCTTGTCGCCTTCTTGAACGATGATGCTACCGAAGACGGCGGCATCATGAGCCCCAGCCCATTGACGCATTCGGTCCACGGTCGGTCCATCCATGGGTTCAGCGAGGGTTCGAGAGCCCATGGTGAAACCCGTGGAGAACATCTCTGGAAGCACGATCAGGTCGGACCCGGAAGGCACGGCGTCCAATCGCTCGGTCATCGCGTCACAATTGCGTAACGGGTCTTCCCAGTCCAGCGAACACTGGACCAGGGTGATACTCAGATCTCGCATAACCTGTCGATGGCCTCATCCAAGGTCTCGTCCTGCTTGGCAAAGCAGAATCGAAGCAGCCTCATGCCCTGGGGGGGGTCCTTGTAGAAAGGGCTCAGGGGTATCGCCGAAACCCCATGTTCACGAGCGAGGCGCTCGGCAAAGACCGTATCCGGTTCGTCGCTGATACGACCGTAGTCTGCCAATTGGAAGTAAGAGCCTTCGCAGGGTAGCGGCGTGAACCGCGATGCATGAAGCCCGATGAGGAAGCGATCCCGTTTGGCCTCGAAGAAGCGGGAAATACCCTCATAATGATCCGGGTCCTGCATGTATTCGGCCAATGCATGCTGCATCGGGGTGTTCACACTGAACACATTGTATTGGTGCACCTTGCGGAACTCGGCCATCATCGCCTTGGGTGCCAGCACATAGCCCATCTTCCAACCGGTCGCATGGAACACCTTTCCGAAACTGAACACCACGAAGGAACGCTCACGGAGATCCGGATAGCGCAGAACGGATGCGTGTCTTTCGTTCTCGAACACGATATGCTCGTACACTTCATCGCTGATGAGCAGAATATCCGTGTCACGCAGGAGGGTGGCCAATGCACGCATGTCATCATGCCGGAGGATAGTCCCGGCCGGGTTATGCGGAGTATTGATCACCAAGGCGCGGGTCCTTGGACCAATAGCTGCGGAGACCCGTTCCGCATTGAATCGCATGTCAGGGCCAAGCTGCACGCGAACGGCCCTGCCTCCGAACAGTTCGATGGCCGGAGCATAACAATCATAAGAGGGGTCGATCACGATCACCTCATCGCCAGGCTGCACAATGGCCGCAAAGGCTGTGAACAAGGCCTGAGTGGCCCCGGCTGTGATCGTGACGCCATGTTCCATGTCACATTCAACGCCGTAACATCGTGCCACCTTGGCCGCTATCGCACCACGCAGTACGGGAAGTCCAGGCATGGGCGCGTACTGATTGTGCCCGGCCTTCATGGCTGCCTCTACCAGCGAGGCAAGCTTCTCGTCCACAGGAAAATCGGGATATCCCTGACCCAGATCGATGGCTTCGCTCTCACTGGCGATACGCGCCATTACCGAGAAGATCGTGGTGCCCGTGTCGGGAAGCTTCGATCGGATCATCGGACCGGGCATGGTGCGAAGATCGCTATATCCAACCGGATCTTGAAGCCGGGCAGGCAAGGCCGAGAAAGGATCGCTACCGATCCTTCGTCACGCTTGCAGCAACGTACTCCCGGTTCATCCTGGCAATGTGTTCCAGGCTGATGCCCTTGGGACACTCCACCTCACAAGCACCCGTATTGCTGCAATTGCCGAATCCCTCCTTGTCCATCTGCTCCACCATGGCCAACACGCGCTTCCTTGCCTCCGGCCGGCCCTGGGGCAGGAGCGCGAACTGGCTCACTTTCGCCGCCACGAACAGCATGGCGCTGCTGTTCGTGCATGTTGCTACGCATGCCCCGCAGCCGATGCAGGTGGCCGCGTCGAAGGCACTATCCGCGTCGTTCTTTGGGATGGGTATCGCATTCCCATCGACCAGATTACCACTGGTGTTCACGCTCACGAAACCGCCTGCCGCTTGAATGCGGTCGAAAGCGCTCCGATCGACCACCAGGTCCTTCACGACCGGGAATGCACCTGCGCGCCATGGTTCGACCTGGATGACGTCGCCATCCTTGAACTTGCGCATGTGTAGCTGACATGTGGTAATGCCCCTACCGGGCCCGTGAGCCTCCCCATTGATGAAGAGACTGCACGATCCACAGATCCCCTCGCGACAATCATGATCGAAGGCGATCGGGTCATCTCCGTTGCGAACGAGTTCATCATTCAGCACATCGAGCATCTCCAGGAAGGACATGTCCTCGGACACATCATTCACGGGGTAGGACACCATTTTGCCTTTGTCGTTGGGGCCGGATTGGCGCCAGATCTTGAGGGTCAGTTTCATGGTACCCATCACTTGTATGAACGTTGCGTCAACTTCACTTCCTCGAAAACGAGCGGCTCCTTGTGCAGGTTCGCCGCTCCTGCATCCCCCGTCCACTCCCAGGCCGAGGTGAAGGCATAATGCTCATCGTCGCGGAGCGCTTCTCCTTCCGGCGTCTGGTACTCCTCCCGGAAGTGACCACCGCAGCTTTCATTTCGCGTCAGCGCATCCAGGCACATCAATTCGCCCAACTCCAGGAAATCAGCGACCCGACCTGCTTTCTCCAGCTCCTGGTTCAGCTCATCCGCTTTTCCGGGCACCCTCACATCCTTCCAGAATTCCTCACGGATCTGACGGATCTCTGCGATCGCTTCCTGCAGCCCCTGGGCATTGCGTGCCATCCCGCACTTGTTCCACATCACCTTGCCCAATCGTCGATGGAAGTCGTCGACCGGCTTGGTGCCTTGGTTGTTCAGGAAATGAGCTATCCGATCTGTGACCTCCTTCTCCGCGGCATCGAACTCGGGCGTGTCCGTCTTGATGGGTCCGGTACGGATGTCATCGGCCAGATAGTCCCCCACCGTGTAAGGGATGACGAAGTAGCCATCCGCCAGGCCCTGCATGAGCGCCGAGGCTCCAAGGCGGTTCGCCCCATGGTCACTGAAATTGGCCTCCCCCAACGCGAACAGGCCAGGCACGGTGGTCTGCAGGTTGTAATCGACCCACAAGCCTCCCATGGTATAGTGCACGGCGGGATAGATCTTCATGGGCCGCTCATAGGGGTTCTCTCCCGCTATGTTCTCATACATGTCGAAGAGGTTGCCATACTTGGCCGCGACCACTTCCTTTCCCAGGCGCAGGATCTCCTCCGGGGATGGGTTCTCGATCTTGCGAACGTTGGCTTCGACCTTGCCATATCGCTCGAAGGCGGAGGAGAAGTCGAGGAAGACCGCCTCCCCCGTCTTGTTCACCCCGAAACCCGCATCGCAACGCTCCTTGGCCGCTCGACTCGCCACGTCCCTGGGAACCAGGTTCCCGAATGCGGGGTAGCGCCGTTCCAGATAATAGTCGCGATCCTCCTCCGGGATATCCTTCCCGTTCTTCCTTCCCTCCTGGATCGCGCGGGCATCCTCCAATTTCTTCGGGACCCAGATGCGACCATCGTTCCGCAACGATTCGCTCATGAGCGTGAGCTTGCTTTGATGCGTGCCGCTCACCGGAATACAGGTCGGGTGGATCTGCGTGTAGCACGGATTACCGAAGAAGGCACCCCGCTTGTGCGCTTTCCATGCCGCCGTGACATTGCTGCCCATGGCATTGGTGCTCAGGAAGAACACGTTGCCATAACCACCGGTACACAGCAACACCGCATGCGCGCCATGCCGCTCGATCTCGCCGGTAATGAGGTTCCGAGCAATGATCCCGCGTGCCTTGCCGTCCACGACAACAACGTCGAGCATCTCGTGTCGGTCGAACATCTGCACCGCACCCTTCCCGACCTGGCGCATCAAGGCACTGTATGCCCCGAGCAGCAATTGCTGACCGGTCTGACCTCGCGCATAGAAGGTCCGGCTTACCTGCACACCGCCGAATGAGCGGTTGTCCAACAAGCCGCCGTAGTCACGGGCGAAAGGCACACCTTGCGCCACGCATTGATCGATGATATTCGCGCTCACCTCCGCAAGGCGATACACATTCGCTTCGCGCGCACGGTAGTCACCGCCCTTGACCGTATCGTAGAACAAGCGGTAGACACTGTCACCATCGTTCTGGTAGTTCTTTGCTGCGTTAATGCCGCCCTGAGCGGCGATACTGTGTGCGCGGCGGGCACTATCCTGAAAGCAGAACGCCTTCACGTTGTAACCCAACTCAGCCAGCGAAGCGGCAGCGGCACCGCCGGCAAGGCCTGTGCCTACCACGATCACGTCGATCCGACGCTTGTTCGCAGGCGCCACGACGCGGATATGTCCCTTGTGATCGGTCCACTTCCGATCGATCGGTCCGGCTGGGATCTTGCTATCGAGCTTGGTCATGGCTCAGGTCAGGCGTTGATGAACATCCAAACAGGAATGAGTGCGAAGAAGACGGGCACCACCACGGCGAAGAAGACCCCCACGTTCTTGATCAGAGGAGTATATCGGGGATGGTTCAAGCCCAAGGATTGGAACGCACTGGCGAAACCGTGCAAAAGGTGGAATGCCAGGACGGCCATGCTCACCACATAGATGGCCACATACCATGGCTGCGAAAAAGCAGCCGCGACCAAAGTATAGAGGTCCTTGTTACCATCCGCGTCCAGACCCAGGTCCCCCCAATGCATCTCATACCAGAACCCCTTCATATGGATCACAAGGAACACGAGGACCAGCGTTCCCAGCAAAGCCATCTGCCGGCTGTACCAAGTACTGTTCGCACCGGCCTTCTCATAGTGGTAGCGCACGGGCCGTGCTTTTCGGTTCTGCAGAGCCAGCAGGATGCCGTCAAAGGCATGGAATAGGATGCTCGCGTAGAGCAGGTAGCTCACGACCTTCACCAATGGGAAGGTGGTCATGAACTTGGCGTAGGCGTTGAATTTGAGCTGACCGTCGGGGCTCATGTCCAGCAACTGCAGGTTGCCAGCGAGGTGTGCGATGAGGAAGATGCAAAGGAAAAGGCCCGTCAGGGCCATCCAATACTTCTTCGCCAGTGAAGAACCTAGAAGGGCGGATCGTGCCATGGAGATGCGGATCGGTACGGACTGCGCGTTGAGGCAACAAATGTAGCCGTAGCAAGGTTCGGGGCAAGTTGAGGAATGTCATCGCCCGGAAGCATGGGACAAGAACAACACCGCAAGGCCACTAACTTAGCGATCCACCTAACCGATCATGCGCTATACCCCGCTTTCCGCAGCCACCTATCGCGAACACCGTGCCCGCTTCCGCCAGGCCATGGAAAAAGGAGGCCTCGCTGTCTTTCACAGCAACGACATCATGCCCACAAGCGCTGATGGCACCATGGCTTTCAAGCAGGCCACCGATATCATGTACCTCACCGGCATCGATCAGGAGGAAAGCATTCTCCTGCTTTTCCCCGATGCCATGGACCCGAAGGACCGCGAGATCCTGTTCGTGCGCGAGACCAACGAGCACATCGCCATCTGGGAGGGCCACAAGTTCACGAAGGAGGAGTCCACTGCATTGAGCGGGATCGCCAATGTGCAATGGACAAGTGCCTATGAGGCCACGCTGACCCGCCTGGTGCCCCAATGCGAAAGCCTTTATCTGAACAGCAACGAACACCTGCGCCAGGGCAATGAGGTGGAGACCCGCACGGATCGGATGAACAAAGCCTTGCGCGCTCAATTCGCCTTACATACCGTGCGGAGGAGCGCCCCCATCATGCATCGCATAAGGAGCCGCAAGACAGTTCAGGAGGTGGACCAGATGCGCCGCGCGATCGCCATTACGGGAAAGGCATTTGAACGGGTGTGTGGCTTCCTTAAGCCGGGCGTGATGGAATACGAGGTCGAGGCCGAGATCACACATGAGTTCATCCGGAACGGCTCGCGTGGGCATGCGTACACCCCGATCATCGCGAGCGGATCCAGCGCCTGCGTGCTGCACTACATCGATAATGACAAGCCCTGCAAGGATGGGGATGTGATCCTGATGGACTTCGGCTGTGAATACGGCGGCTATGCAAGCGACCTGACCCGCTGTCTGCCGGTGAACGGCCGGTTCACCAAGCGGCAGCGCGCCGTGTACGATGCGGTGCTGCGCGTGAAGAATGAAGCGACGAAGCTGCTGCGTCCGGGGACCATGCTGGCCGACTATCACAAGGAGGTGGGCAGGATCATGGAGAGCGAATTGATCGGCCTTGGCCTTTTGGACAAGAACGACGTGAAGGACCAGAACCCTGAAGCCCCGCTCTACAAGAAGTACTTCATGCACGGAACCAGCCATTTCATCGGTCTGGATGTGCACGATGTGGGCCTGTGGAACGAGCCGATCAAAGAAGGCATGTGCTTCACCGTGGAACCTGGGATCTACATCCGCGAGGAAAGCCTCGGCATCCGTTTGGAGAACGACATTCTGGTGACCAAGGACGGGCAGGACGACCTGTTCAAGGACATTCCGGTGGAGGCGGATGCAGTGGAGGAGTTGATGGCGAGCGTCCGGAAGGAGGTTATGCTATAAGGCACCATGTTGGACGGTCAGGAGTTGCCCTACCTGAAACTCCGGTTGGTCGCAGGTCCACATGGCATCGAGGTACGTCACTCGGAGGTCGGTGGCATTCTCCCGACCACCATCGGCATAGGCATCGCGGTCCTGATCTGTTCGGGGTTAGGCATCGCAATGATCCTGGATAATGCATACATATGCGGCTTGGGTTGGCTCCTGATAGGATCGCTGTTGTTCACGGTCGGCGCCCTGCTTTGGAGACTATCGCATCGGCCTGTTCTGTTCACCGTGTACGCACCCGAACGAACGCTACGATACAGCACATAGTGGGGCTATCGCACGATCTCCTTCACAGAAGTGCAGATCGCGCGTGTGGAAGGTCCGATCCTGCGCTCCCATTATTTCGGTCCATATCATCGAAGAGAGTGGCTCATTAGCTTACGAATGGTCACGAATACCGGAAAGAGGAGGTGGCTTTTCACTTCCTATCATCATGTGATGGCACAAAAGGATGTGAAGCATGGACTGACCGAGTTGCGCACTTTGGCCTCCATGGTCAACAAGGTGCTGAAGCAAAGCCGTTAACGTATTGCCGGTTCTACATGTCCCGCGTTGCGAAAGCGGCGGTGCCGCATTTCCATACAAAACCCTCACCCCATGTACATCCGCTTCATCGGTAACGCCACGCTCATCTTTGGCACCTTGTTCAAGGACATCCCCGTCTGCTGACGCAGTAGAGGAACTGATGGATCGAAAGGCGGTGGAGGTCTAAACGAGGTGGAAGACCACTCGTATGTCTTCCTCAAGGGTGGTGGTGCTTTCAGTAGGATGTTGCATGTTCCCATTCCGATCCTGAACGACGGCGGAACCCGACATATCGATGGCCCAGTAGATCGGGACGGAAGGTTCCGAGACCGTGGTGTGCATCAGCATGCTCGTTTGAGATGTATCGGGCTCACCGCTGACCGCTCTCCGTCCATGACCAGCAGGAAATAATCGTCCCCGTCCAGGTCCATGATCCGTACACGCGTAACCGGACCATGCACATCACCGGTCTTCACGATACGCCCTTGAGGGTCTACGATATCGAACAGTGCATCCTCGTTCTCGGGATCATAGTCGAACATGAGCAGGCGCTCAATGTTGTCGACACGTATCTGGATCTCGTGCATGTTCTCAAAGGAATGCTGGTCCCTTGTTTACGAGATACGCGCTTGGCTGGTTTCAAGCCCTCAAGAGAAAGCCCCACGGCCTTTCGGACCGCGGGGCCATCCCACCAAAACCTCCCTATGAGGAAGAACCTTGTTCAGTGCCCTTGATCATTGAAGATCCAGAAAGGCTCGTGTAGGACTGTTATCATGGCAACTCGGGTTTATCAACATCCCCAAAGTAGGCTGGTGTCCCATCGGGCACCTAAATGCCAACGGGGAACGGTCAACCCTGTCCAGTGAGCGGCGCGTAGCAGGCACTCCGACGCCCCCTATTTTCGCCAGTGCATGAACCCGACCACCATTCGCGCACTGATCGTGGATGATGAGCTCCTCGCTCGCAAGAACCTTCGTGCCATGCTCGAGACCGAGCACCCGGAGGTGATCGTCTGTGGCGAGGCCGATGGCCCATTGAGCGGTGCTGAGCAGATCAGAGATCTGGATCCTGATCTGGTGTTCATGGATATCCGTATGCCCAGTGCCTCAGAAGGACTTGACCTGGTGGCCTCCCTGGAAGACCCGCGTTGCGTCATCATTTTCGTCACGGCCTTCAAGGATTTCGCCATTGAGGCGTTCAAGGCCCATGCGTTGGACTACATCCTGAAACCCATTGACCCCGAGGACCTGGACAGGGCGATCGATCAGGCGGTCAAACGACTCGGCGAGATGGCCGCCTCCCAGGACCGGCGGGAAGCGTACCGCAGTTCCTTGGGCCGGACCCTGCGCGATTCATTGCTTCCCGAAGGACGGATCGTGGTCGACCATGCCCGTGGGTTCAAGATCTTCAAGGTCGATCAACTGGTGCACCTGCAGGCCGAAGGGAACTGCACCATGTTGCATCTCCAGGATGGGACGCGATACTTGGATACACGGACCCTTGCCGTGTACGAGGACCTGTTGGATGACGGAGCGTTCGTGCGGATCCATCGGTCGCACTTGATCAATCGCCACCATCTGTGCGAATACGTGCGGGAGGACGGTCATTTCGCGGTCATGCAGGATGGAAGTCGCCTCCCGATCGCCCGGAACAGATTGGACCATTTTTTGGACCAGGTGCGTTGACCCGTCCGCTCGATCGGTCGAACCGTTCGATCGATCAGGAGATCCGCTCAGGACATCATTGGACCTTTCGCATCAGGGACCGTTACCTTTTGGATATCGAATGTAGGAACCCATGAGGACGCGCATATTGATCGTGGATGACGAACCGGATGCCCGACAGAACCTGCAACTCCTTGTCGAAGAGCACTGTCCGGACCTGGAAGTGGTCGGCCAGGCTGGAAGTGCCGCAGAGGCACGAAAGAAGATCGCCGAGCTCAACCCTCAAGCGCTCTTCCTGGACATCAAAATGCCCGGAGAGGATGGCTTCTCCCTCCTGCGATCGATACAGGACCAGGAATTAGCCGTGGTGTTCACGACCGCCTATGACGAGTTCGCGTTGCGCGCCTTCAAGGAGAACGCTCTGGACTATCTTGAGAAGCCGATCGATGCTGAAGAATTGCAACGCGCTGCCGGGAAGATCGTCCGAATGGCCGCAGACCCGACCGATGGCGCCAGGCGCGCTGAGGCCATCGAGAGCCTCCTCCAGGAACCCGGATCAGCGCTGTCCGGCCGTATCGCGGTTCCCGGGCGTGACGGGCTCGTGTTGTACAAGTACGAGGACATCCTCTATTTGGAGGCGAATGACAGTTACACCACCTTGCATACGTGCGACGGCAAGCGGGCCCTCAGCAGCAAGCATATCCGGGTGTTCGAGAACAGCCTGGCCAAGGACCGATTCTTCCGGGTGCACAAATCGTTCATCATCAACCTGGAACACCTCAAGAGCTTCAGCCGCTCGGAAGGGAACATGGCCATCCTGGACAATGGTGCCATGGTACCTGTCTCCCGCAGGAAACTGCCCGAGTTCCTTGCCCTGATCCAGACCTTCTGATACCGACCAACAAGGTGCTGCGGAGCCTGCTGACCTCGTTGCTTGTCCTGGTGGCGGGTCGTTCCCATGCCCAACAGTACGGATTCATCCAGTATACGCCCGAGGAAGGTCTGGCCCAAAGCCAGGTGCGCTGCATCGCCCAGGATGCGCAAGGGTTCATGTGGTTCGGCACCCTCGGTGGGGCCAGCCGAACCGACGGTACATTGTTCACCAACCTGGCGCTTCAGGAGGGGCTTCCAGATGCCCAGGTCTCCGCCGTGCTTTGCGGTCCGGATGGCTCCGTTTGGCTTGGAACCGGTGGCGGTCTTGTCCGTTCCCACAACGGCCTGCCGCCGCAGCGTGTCGCACTTCCGGGTCCCGCCCACCATGGAAGGATCATGGACCTTGCTCTTAGGACTGACGGCAGCCTGTTCATTGCCGTGGACGGGGAGGGTGTATTCCGCTATAAGGAAGGGCGATCCTCCGCGCTCGAAGGGGGAGCCGTGCTTGGATCCCTTCAACCCCGGGTGTTGCTCTCCATGCCGGACGGCGGCCTTCTGGTGGGCACCAGGAACGGCTTGATGCGTTGGTCCGGTAACAAGCTGCAAAGCATCCAGGTCGGGGATACCGCGAGCAAAAGCATCAGTGCCCTGGCGCACGGACCAAAAGGTTCGATCTGGGTCGGCACGTTCGGTGACGGGCTTTTCCAACTCCTTGATGACGGGTCGTTCCTGGAGTTCGACGAGACCAAAGGCCTATTGCAGGACAATATCCGTGCCTTGCTCACGGATCGAGAAGGGCGCCTGTGGGTAGGCACCAAGTTCGGTGTAAATCTCATGGAGCGTGGGCGCTTCCGATCATTCACCGTTCATCAGGGATTGCCGAACGACAACATCTGGTGCATCCATCAAGACCGGGAAGGGAATATGTGGTTCGGTACGGATGGGGCTGGTGCCATCCGCTATACCGGTGATCGCTTCGTCACCTTTACACAGAAGGACGGCCTGTGCAGCGATCAGGTCATGTGCATCGTACCGGACCATAGCGGGGACCTTTGGCTCGGGACTTACGGCAACGGCATCTGTCGCACGGATGGCATGGCCATGGTGACGACCCTGGATGGACTGCCCAACAACACGGTGTGGTGCGGACTGCGTTCGCGGACCGGAGATCTCTGGTTCGGCACCAGTGAAGGCTTGTGCCGGATCCGAGGTGGGATGGTGATGCCCCTGACCGAGGCTGTGGAGGACCTGAACGAACGCGTCCTTTCGATCTGGGAGGAAAAGAGCGGCGACCTGCTCATCGGGACCCGGGAAGGGGTCCAGCGGGTGGGAACGGACGGATCCTTATCCGGACTGGACGTAGCGGGATGGGTTGAACTGCGTTCGGTTCGAAGCATTGTGCGGGATGGACAAGGCCGCCTCTGGCTGGGTCATGACAATGGTCTGACCGTGGAAGAGCGCGGAGCGATCAAGCATTTCGGGCCGACAGAAGGCATGCCTTCCAAGGTCGTCTTCTGCCTCACTGAGGATGGTAAGGGTCGAATGTGGGTGGGCACTTCGAACGGTCTGGCATGTGTCCGCAAAGGATCCCTGACGGTGAGGCGGCTTGGGAAGGATTTCGGTTCGAACTATATAGACCTCATCACCACGGATCCGAACGGGTGGCTCTGGATAGGGACGAACAATGGCCTCTACCATGCCGATCCGGACAGCCTGTTGGTCCCTGATCACAAGCCCCTTCACATCACCCTGAACGATGGGCTGCGCAGCCTTGAATGCAACCTGAACGCGGCCCATGTGGACCCCGTCGGGCGGTGTCTTTTCGGCACTGCTGCGGGCCTCGTGCTTCACGACCCTTCACGCGGCCCTTCACGCGCGCAGCTGTCCGCGCCGACCGTGTACATCACAGCCGTCCGGTCCTTTCTGGAACCCACGGATTGGTCGGGGAACTGTGACAGTCTTTCAGCCTCCAATGGGCTTCCCATCCAACCGAGGGTCGGCCACCTGCGCAATTACCTGACATTCGACTACACCGCCGTTGCCCTCGCGGAACCCAACGAATTACGCTTCCGGTATCGCCTGCAGGGTCTGGACGAGGACTGGCTGCCTTCAACGGATGCGCGTTTCGCCAGCTTTTCCAACCTGCCACATGGTG
Organism: Flavobacteriales bacterium; assembly: GCA_020437905.1. Taxonomy (GTDB): domain Bacteria; phylum Bacteroidota; class Bacteroidia; order Flavobacteriales_F; family PHOS-HE28; genus PHOS-HE28. The sequence goes on along the minus strand of JAGQVN010000065.1, from coordinate 4,499 downwards.
AGTACGTGTTCCAGGTCATGGCCGCACGGGCACAGGGTCCCTGGAGCTCGGTCGCCGAGCTTCCGTTCCGGGTCACCCCTCCTTTCTGGCTGCAGGGATGGTTCTTCGCTTTGCTCCTTGCCACGTTGTCCGCAACACTGTTCCTACTCCTTCGGTATCGCAAGTTGCGCAACGAGCGACGAGAAAAGACGAGGCAGCTCGTCCTGCGCTCGCGGATGCTGCAATTGGAACAACAAGCGCTGAACGCGAACATGAACCGCCATTTCGTGTTCAACGCACTGAACAGCATCCAGTACTATATCAACAGTCAGGACCGGACCATGGCCAACCGGTACCTGACAAGCTTTGCCAAACTGATCCGCAAGAACCTGGATGCAAGCCAAAGTGATACCACCACTCTTGCCGAGGAGATGGAGCGCCTTGAGCTATATCTGGTCCTGGAGCACATGCGGTTCAAAGACCGATTTGAATATGAGCTGATAACCGCCGAAGATGTGGACCCACATCGCGTACAACTTCCGGCGATGATGCTACAGCCATATGTGGAGAACAGCATTTGGCATGGCATCCTCCCCATGCAGGGGTCGGGCCGCGTTGTCATCAAGGTCACAACTGCCGACGAGGGACATGTGCGGGTCGAGATCACCGATGATGGCATTGGTGTGGAAACCAGCATGGCACGACCGCGAAGCAAGGGTGACCATATCTCCCGTGGAATCGAGATCACCAAAGGCCGCGCAGATGTGTTACGCAATCTTCAGGTGGCCGACATTCGTATAGTTGGGCCAGCGCAGGTCGCCGGACCGGATGGCCGTTCCATAGGTACGAAAGTGACCATCGACCTGCCCTACGACCGTTCGTCAGATCAGCCTGTGGATGGCTTGTGGGCGGGGTCGTCCGGTGCTATCTTTGAAGAACGATGAACCTCCTTCATCCCTTTAAGATGCTGCTGCACGGCCTACTTGTCCTGGTCACTGTCGGGCTGGTCGGTTGTGGGAAGGATGGTCTCGTTGCTCCTTGTGACCACGGTGACCCTGCTTTGGAGCAACGTTCGGCCATTTTTGTCAAGGACGGTCGGACCGAAGTTGCTCCTGTTGGGCCTTCCTCCCTGACTGCGGGGAAGAGTGGACTTCGGTCGCCTGAAGATCCTGGCGGCGGGGATGATGGCATCTCCGACGATGGGGATGACGAAGCGGACAATGAGCGAAGCCGGAAGAAAGTATCCCAGTAACGTATTCGTCAGCATGTGAAGGCCCGGTCCCGGGCCTTCATTCTTTTCCGATCATCCGATCGGGCACACCGTTCCTCGTGTGCCCCGTGGCCGCGCTAGTCGAACGCTCTACCTTTTCGATAGGTATCGTACAGACCCCAACGACAAGCACTATGCCGAACAAGGCCCACGAACATGTTCATCGACTGATCCGCTCTATGACGCGTGCTGAGAAGCGCTACTTCAAGCTACATGTATCGCGTCACAAAGTGGCTGGACAGAGCGTTCAGAAAAAGCTGTTCGATGCCATGTCAAGCATGGAGGTCTATGATGAGGAGGCGCTCCTTCACAAGTTCAAGGATCGCTCCTTCACGAACCGCTTTGCCATCACCAAACGGCGGTTATACGAAAGCATTCTGCACAGCCTGACAGACTATCATGCCGGAAGGTCCGTGGATGCACAACTGATGCGACGAATGCAGGAAGTTGACATCCTGATGGACAAGGCCCTGTATTCGGATGGGCTCAAGCTGCTCCGCAGTATCGAGAAGCAAGCCGAGCGGATGGAAAAGCATACGATGATGCTTGAAGTGATCCAAAGGAAGCGCCGCGCCCTCGAACGTGAGAAATATGCCGATCGAAAGGCTCTGATGGAACTGGTACAGCTATCCGAGGACACGCTGGCAAGGATCGCACAGATCGATGCCCTGTGGTCCCTGAAAAGTCGGGTATTCGCTTCGTTGTATCGCATCGGTCAGGTGCGCGGAGAGGGGCGTAGGAATGAGCTGCGTTCGTTGTTGGACGATCACTCGGACCGTCACCAGGGACCCTTATTGTCGGACCGAGCGCGTTATCTGTTCCATCATTTGCAGAGCGCTGCTGCGTTCGCCCTTTCAGAGCTCGAGAACTGCCATGAACATTTGTCCGCCAACCTGAAGGTCATGGAAACCGCGCCTTCGCATTTCATCGGTACGCCGGGAGAAGTGCTTGCCGTCCTCTCCAATCTGACCTATGTGTCCATGCGCATGGGTCGCCACAGCGAGGCTCGCAAATTGCTTGCCCGATTCCGCGGTGCACCTGCCGAATGGGGTATGCCGGATAGTGACGACCTGGAACTGAAACTGTTCACCATGAGCTACAGTTTGGAACTGTCGATCCATTCGCATCAAGGAGCTTTCGACAAGGCGATCGCCATCGTGCCGGCCGTGGATCGCGGACTGCAGCGCTATGGCGACAGCATGGACCCTCTTCGGAAGGGAGCGTTCCACTATCAATGTGCATACGCCTGTTACGGCCACGGAGAACTGGGTGAAGCGTTGAAATGGTGCCACCGACTGTTGAACGGGACAGGAGCGGACGGTGGAGCGGAATTGGTCGGGTTCGGAAGGGTCCTTGAGTTGGTCATACGCTGCGACAAGGGTGATCACGACCTCTTGGGATACACCCTCAGGAACGCTGAGCGGTCCTTTCGTATCCACCACCAGGACCATCACTTCGAGACCATCTTCTTCAGGCTTGTCAAGCAGTTGATCCGATCCAAGAACGCAGGCCAGACGCGTTCAGCCTATGAACAATTCCTCCTGGACCTGGGACCGGTAGAGAAGAATCCGTTCGATTCAGTGGTCTTCGAGCACTTCGATCCAGTGGCGTGGGCCACATGCAAGATCGAAGGTGGTACTTATGCGGGATCCGTCAGGAGAAGGGCCGAACGCTCCGGGAAAGCAGCCTGAAACAGCGGAGATTCAAGGGTTCTCAGTCACGGAACGCATTCCATCCTTGCGCGGTCAGTGGATGAAGAACTCCCTGTTTGTCCACCAAATGACAACCTTCGGACGCGTGCGTCATATGTCCGATGACGGTCAGGTGGGGATTCCCTTTCACCTTGTCATGATCGTTCAGTGGGATGGTGAAAAGCAGCTCATAATCCTCTCCCCCGTTCAACGCGCACGTTGTCGGATCCAGTTCGAAATCGCGAGCGGTGCCGTACGTCGCGGGATCGATCGGTAGTTTCTCATCGAAGATCCGAACACCCGTTCCGGATGCCTTGGCCAGATGCAACGCGTCACTGGCCAGGCCATCGCTGATGTCGATCATGCTCGTTGGGAGTACCTTCATTCCATTGAGCAGTTCGATGACATCCTTGCGCGCTTCAGGCTTCAGCTGACGCTCCAGGATGTAGTCGTGGCCCTCCAGGTCGGGCTGAGTACCAATCTCGGCGAACACAGCCTTTTCCCGCTCCAAAACCTGAAGTCCCACGTACGCACCACCAAGGTCACCGCTCACGACCAGAAGGTCGTGCTCCTTGGCACCTGAGCGGTACACGATCGTTCCCTTGAGCGCCGTTCCGACAGCTGTCACACCAATGATCATTCCACTGGTGCTGCTGCATGTATCGCCACCGACCAGGTCAACGCCATAGTTCCTGCATGCCAGCAGTATGCCGGCGTATAACTCATCCACGGCCTCCACTGGGAACCGGTTGCTCAAGGCAAGAGATACCGTGATCTGGTGCGGGGTGGCGTTCATCGCCAGAATGTCGCTCAGGTTCACCACAACGGCCTTATAGCCCAGATGCTTGAGCGGCACATAGCTCAGGTCAAAATGGACCCCCTCAACGAGCATATCCGACGTAACCACTTGATACTCCGTGCCGGGATCGATGACCGCAGCATCATCACCGATCCCTTTGATGGTGCCTGCCTGCGTCAGATCCACCTTGGAGGATATCCGTTCGATCAAGCCAAATTCGCCTAATTCGGACAACTCTGTTCGCAGTTGGTCACTGGTCATATCAGCTTGATCCCTTCTTTCCGATCGTCACCGCAAAGGTCGCACTTGTTGCGGCAGCGAACGGAACAGCATGCCAGTTGTTCTCCTTCGGACCCTTTGCCCAGCTCCTCCGAGGGTTTAACTTTGCATCCGTCTCTTGTTTAGAATTATTCTAAATAAGTTTCATGGTCATGATCAACGTTAGCGACAGCGCCAGACAAGAAGTAACCAAGCTACTTGGCCAGGAAGGCAGAGGGCCTCAACATTTCGTACGTGTTGGGGTCAAGGGTGGTGGTTGCAGCGGCCTGATGTACGACCTGGAGTTCGACGACCAGATGAAGGACGGCGACAAGGTCTTCGAGGACAACGGCGTGAAGGTGGTGGTGGACAAGAAGAGCCTGCTGTACCTCCTGGGCACCACCCTCGATTTCAGCGGCGGCCTGAATGGAAAGGGCTTCCAGTTCATCAACCCCAACGCCAACCGGACCTGCGGGTGCGGAGAGAGCTTCAGCATCTGATG